>WFOS01000116.1 GCA_015487975.1 Ardenticatena sp. | reverse complement strand
TTTTGGTGGTAAAACCCCCCTCTCCCGCTCACGTTGCGCTCCCCCTTCCCCCCTTTTTGCAGTGGAGTCAGCACTGGTTCTACAGCCATGGCGCGCTCTTGTTGGTTGGGCTGGGGAATTTGATCACTGGTTGGCTTTTGATGTTGCGCGTGCGTAACAAACCAATGCTTTTGCTTGCCCTGATTTTTCTGGCTTCCGCCATGGCCGGCGTGCAACATAACTGGTTTGGTTGTATTTCGACATGTGGGCGCGATGCATGGGTCGCATCGCTTTTTGCGCAAACGCTTCTCGACATCAATGGAACGCTTACTCCCGCCTTGCTGCTCTATTTTGCTTCGTGCTACCCCGATGATCTCTACTCGCCTGCCTTCGCCAAACGATTACGTTTCGTAGGGTATGCACTATCGACATTCTTCTTCATCGCGCTCACAATCAGCAAGTACCTCGTGATTTTTACCGGCAAGGACATCACGTCTCTCGTCATCCCTTCTCACAGAGCGTATTTTGGGCTTGTGGCATCCTTGGTCGCACTGGTTGTCTTGTGGCGTACATTACGGCGTCCAACGATGCAATACCGCCTCTTCGGTTTCGTATTCGTCGGTGGCATTCTGATTCTGGTCGTTGGCAGCGTACTAGTGTTCTCTCCCCAAACCCCAACCTGGTTCGTGAATAGTGTTGTGTATCCGACCGCTATCCTGTATCCCTTTCTCGTCTATTATGCCATCCACAACACCCTACTCTTCTCCGATCTGCAAACCCATCTCTCCCAAATACAAGATTTGGAACGTGAATTGCGCGAAGTGAAGCGATTTCGCGAACGCTCGTTGCGCGAGATTTCCAATTTGTTACACGACAACGTGTTGTCGGATTTGAAGGGTGTGCAATTCATTCTCCAGGCACTTGAAAAGCCAGAGAGCCCGTATGACGAAGAAGAGATACGGGAAAAAATGCTCTTCGTAGAGCAGAGTTTGGGAACGACGGCGACGCGCTTGCGCCGAATCGTGGAAGGGGTCAAGCCAGTCAACTTCAAAGACGAAGGGCTCATCAAGCCACTCGAGCGATTGTTCGAGACGTTTCGGGCGCTGCATGGAAAGCATCTGACGTTCTTCGTCCAGATCGACGAACGCTACGACGCCTTACCACTCACCATGCAAGAGCGCATCTACACCATCGTTCGCTTGGCGGCCTCGAACACGATCGAGCATGCGCATGCAAGTCGTTTCGAGGCTCGTCTCTATTGTCATACCAAGGGAGATCGCACATGCTATACGATTCGTCTGCAAGACGATGGTCGCGGCTTCGATGTCGAGCGAGCACGCCAGGAAGCCATCGCGAGAGGGCATCTAGGATTGGCCAATATCGAGTATCATGCACGCGCAATGGGTGCCACATGCCGGATCGAGAGTGCTTGGGGAAAAGGAACATACATCGAGGTCGTGTTGGACGTGTCGGAGTCATCCTTCGAGTGACGAAGCGCCGTTGGCGCTGAGTGCGGCTTCTCTCATAACATTCGTCGTCTACGACGTGCACACCACACTTCGCCTCCTCCCTTCCACGACGCCTCCTCATTGCTCCACATGTCTGAATGTGCACCTGTCCAATCGTGCAGTGTGATACCTGCATCAAAGTGATGCACGTTTTGGTGGAAGGATGACATAGCGTATCGGTCGATGCTCTTTGCCCCCCATTGCCGCCAAACAGGTTAGCCAGCCACTTCCTGTTCAGCCAGAAGAGGGCGCAGGCACACAATGGCCCAGATGCTCAATGCCGTTGCCATGGTCAATGCCACCTCCGTCAGCAATGTGGATGCGGTCAAGCGCAACACCCCCAACGCCAGCAAGTTGAAGAAACCATGCCAGCACACCGCCAGCCAGACAAGCGCACGGCGTTGCTGGCGCACCCCCCACAGCACCAGTAGGGAAAGCGCCACGTGGAGCGTCATGGCCAGCACGCGCTCCCACAAGCCCAGCAACGGCGCCCAGGCGGGGAGTGTACGCACGGCTTCGATTTGCTGGCGTACAGCGTCGGCATCTTGTGGGGCAAGGATGCTGAGATGGGCGAGGATGGTGTCGCTCATGAAGAGCAAGACCAGCGTGCCAAGGACGTTCAGGCCAACAAGAACAATGGCTTCGATGCCACCATGCCCCAATCCGAACATGACGCCTTCATGAAACGAACGCACCCGCTTGGCAAGATGACGCAGGAAGAACCAGCGCCCCCACTCTTCGAACACCCCTGCCGAGAAACTCAACACCACGGCGTTGAAGAGCCAAACGGTAGTTGACGAAGGTGACAGGTTGACGTCGCGCAACGCCAGCGTGAGCAAGGTCAGCAGGGGAATACGCAGGATGAGTTGCGAAACGGTGAATGTTGCCACGCCCAAAAACCAGGCCTGCCATGTGGCGTTGGTGCGACGATGCCACCACCACGCCACCACAAGTGGCCCGAGCACAACGCCGATGAGCTCGACCAGAAAAGCCGCAATCAACATGGGAAGCTCCTGTATGGTTTTGGTCAGCCCTCTACAAGCCCTTCCAGCCACTCCGCTGGTTCGAGCCGTATTTCGGACGCGACGAACGCCCTCACATCCACGCGCAGCAACAACACCGCCGCCACCGCGATCCCCAGCGCTTCACACGCAAATACCGTGGCATAGGCCGTGGGAAATGTGCCAAAGAGCGCTAGTGCCCCATCGCGCAGGATGCCACCTGCGGTGATACCCCCACCACGCGCCAGCAGTTGAATGACCGTCCAGAGTGCGAGATAGGTGCCTGCTTCTTCCTCTCGACTCATTGCCATGAGCAACGCCACGCCCCCTACGGTGAACAACCCAAACGCCAGCCCGAAGACGAAAAGCACAGCCGGAATGAGTAAAGCCTGTTGGATGTAGGCCGCCAGAGCCAACGCCACCAGCATGGCTGCCATGCCTATCAGCCCCCACAGCGTTGTGCGTGTGTGCTGGTGAGGTGCCCATCGGCGCGTGCTGGCAAGTGCGATCACCATTGCCAGCAAGACGCCTGTGCCCCAATAAGCATTGAAGCGAGTGGTTTCCCCCACGCTCAACCCAAACACATCGCCACCAAAGGGTTCGAGAACACCATCTTGCATGAACGCGAAGAACCCCGACACGCCCAGGAAGAGCGCATAGTGGCGTGTGGTCGTTTCGCGCCAGAGCCGTCTCAGCGTCTGCCGTATGGTGGCAAGCGAAGGGGGTACCGACTGACGGGCGATATGGGGTGCACGTGCACCACGTGGCTCCTCACGCCAGATGGCAATGAACCAGAGTATCCCCGCGCCAATGACAGCCACCCAAATGAGGCGCGTGAAAGTGCGAGGCTCATACGACGGCAGCAGGCGAGCATAGGCAATCGGCACGAAGGCAAAACTGGCAACCAACATGAATTGCACCACCCCCATGACTTTGCCACGGTCATGGTAGGAGGCACTGTCGTGCACCAGCGCCAGAAACGGCGCACCCGAGATGAGTGTGCCAGCCCCGTAGAGCAAAAACGAGAAGAACGCGAACAGCCAGTTCGTCCATCTGCCAGGGTCGCCAGCAATGGCAAAAGTTGCCCACGGCAAGAGCAGAAGCGACGCAAGCATAAGCGCACGCCCCAGCCAGATGTAGGTGGTGCGATAGAAGCCCAAGAGCGGGCGAGTGTCGGAGAGGTAGCCAGCGATGAGGCTGAGTGGTGCAAGCAGGTAGCGCAAACTGGTGAGGAGGCTCACGGGCGCTGCCGGGGCTCCCAGTTCGACAATCAGCAGGCGATTCCATACCGCCGATGTAATCAAGTCGGTGAGCGATGCACCTGCGTAGAACAATCCCAATTTGAGCGCATGGCCGAGACGAAAACGTGGTGTCTCACTCATACTTGCGCAAATCTCCTCATTGGCGTGTAAAAGTGTGCGCAAGTATATCCAGAATTGATGGCAAAGCAATGTGCTTTGCGTCTGCAAGTATGGTGAACCTTATTCTGAAAAGCGCAGGACTTCGAAGCGGTAGAGGTCCACAGGTGTCTCTGGCCGAATGCCCGCCTTCTGCATGGCAACAGCGATTTGGGTTTCCACGTCGTCCACGCCAGGCAGGTCGGGCAAGAGCAAACCGCGCAGCACCCCTTGTTGCACGATCACGCCATAGCGGCGCGGATCGAGCTGGTCGGGTGCAGTGATTCGTTCGGGAGGCGAAAGCACATCGACCTTGATACGCAAATCAGGGAGCTCATCTGGGCGAACGGGCACAAAACGGGGGTCACGGAGTGCCGCAGCCAGGGCATTCATGGCAATTTCTTCCGCCAGAGACGCTTGTGTGGGCTCGATCGTGCCAACACAGCCGCGCAACTCATCAGTGTCACGCCGGTGCAGAGAGACGAATGCGCCAGCACGTGGCGGTAAGTCGGGCGGCAATTCGATGTCGGGGACGTGGATGATGCCATCGCTGTAAAAGCGTTCCAATGTTTCACGGGCAATGCGGACGGTTGGATGCACAGCACTCATAGGCTGTCTCCCTTCGCTGCTTGATGCGCACGCATGTCGAGAATGCGCAGGGTACGTTCATCATACAGGAAGTTGGCGCTCGTATCAATCGAATAGGCAAGATCCACCACTGGGGGCATGCCCTGTTGCCAGCGATACGCCTGGTTGAAAGCAATTGCCGCCCACGAACGGCCTTCTTCGTCGCGCACGCGCATGCGGATATGACGGTCACCGGCCCCAATGAGAGTAGGCTGCTCGATGTGTAGATTGGTCGCCAGGAAAACGGGAGGTGGGTTGCCTTCGCCAAAAGGTTGCAGACGTTCGAGCCAGTCAAGCAGGGGTGGGCTGATGGCCTGTGGCGCAAGTGGGGCATCGAGGAGCAGGGTGGGTGTGAGGTCGAGATGGGCAAGCAGTGCGGCAAGGCGCTCACGCAGGCAGGCGATGAAGGCGTCGGCATTGTGCGCGTTCAGGCTGACACCTGCCGCTGCGCGATGCCCCCCATACCGCAAGAGCAGGTGGGCACACTCGCCCAGCAAAGCGGTGATATCGATGGCTTCGATGGGATTGCGTAATGAACCACGCCATTCGCCGCCGTTGGCATGCAAGACGAGGGCAGGGCGCTGAAAACGTTCGGCCAGCCGTGCCGCCACCAGCCCCACCAGCCCAGGATGGTACTCAGCGCCAGCAACGGCAATGAGAGCGGCCTCGTCAGAAGTCAACGAGGCAAGGGCAGCACGTTCGAGCGCATCGGTGCGCTGGCGGCGTTCGGTGTTGATGGCTTCGAGTTTGGCAGCAAGGGTAGCGGCTTTGGCGGGGTTGTTGGTTCGCAACAGGTGGTAGGCGAGCATCGCATGGTCGAGCCGCCCCGCAGCGTTGAGACGCGGCACGACGACGAATGCCAAGGCTTCGGCATCGAGCGTGTGCACGTCGCGGCGTGCCTGTTGTAGAAGAGCGAGGATGCCAGGGCGAGGCGCGGTGCGCAAGCGGTCGAGCCCTTCGGCAACGAGCGCCCGATTGAGCCCACGCAAGGGGACAACGTCGCCTACGGTGCCAATGGCCACCAGATCGAGCAACATTTCGGCGCTGATGGGGGCCGACGGGGTTTGCGCCAGCAATGCAGAGGCAAGCATCCAGGCCACACCTACCCCCGCCAAGGTGGGGTCGCCAGGGCAATCGCCACGGCGAGGGTTGACGACGGCCACCGCGGGGGGCAGGGTGTCGGCGGGGGTGTGATGGTCGGTGATGATGATGTCCATGCCCAAGTGGCGGGCTTCTTCCACCACGTCGTGGGCGCGGATGCCACAATCCACACTGACGAGCAGGCGCACATCATGTTGCGCCATGCGGCGGATGGCGTCAAGGTTCAGCCCATAGCCCTCATCGACACGGTGGGGGATGTAAACGTTGACACGCGCGCCCAACGCATGCAGGGTTTGCCCCATAAGCAGCGTGGACGTAATTCCATCAGCATCGAAATCCCCATGGACAACGATGTGTTCACCCTGCGCGATGGCCTGTTGGATGCGCTCGACGGCGCGGGGCATATCCGCCATGGCAAACGGGTCGAACGGGGGGCGCTGATGCGCGAGAAAGCGTTGGGCTGCAACAGCGGTTCGCACGCCACGCCGATGCAAAAGCCGCGCAATGAGTGGGGGCAGGTCGCCCAGCATGGCCAGTTCGTGCTCGGGTGGGGTGTGCAGCAACCAACGGCGGTTCATGCAAACACCTGGATGATGTCGTAGAGTGTAGTGCGCTCAGCAGGAATACGCCCCATATCGCGGATGAGGCGCTGGAACGTGTCCGGGCTGGTGTAGGTGCCAGCCGTGGTGCCCGCAGCGCTGGAAATGCGTTCATCGTGCAGGGTACCGCCAAAATCATTCGCTCCCGCACAGAGGCACATTTGCGCCATTTTGTAGCCCAGTTTGACCCACGAAACCTGGATGTTGGGGATGTCGTTGTTGAGCATGAGCCGCGCAACGGCGTGCATTTTCAGGTCTTCCATGCCCGTTGGGCCAGGGCGTGCGCCATCTTCGAGGAAGAGCAGCGTTTTTTCGTGGATGAACCCCAGCGGCACAAATTCGGTGAAGCCCCCTGTGTCGCGCTGAATGCGGCGCAAAAGGTCGAGGTGTCGCGCCCAGTGCGCAGGTGTATCGATGTGTCCGTACATGATGGTGGCGGTGCTACGCAGCCCAACGCGGTGCGCCGTCTTGATGATAGAGACCCATGCTTCGGCGCTCAGTTTGTTGCGCGTGAGCCGCTGGCGCACCTCGGTATCGAGGATTTCGGCAGCCGTGCCAGGAATGCTGCCCAAACCAGCATCTTTGAGGCGGTGCAAAAAGTCCTCGTGTGAAATGCCTAACCGCGCACTGCCATACTGAATCTCGAACGGTGAAAAGGCATGGATGTGAATGTCGGGTACGGCTGCTTTGATGGCTTCGACCAATTCGAAGTAGATGGTGGCGGGGAGTTTGGGGTTCAGCCCCCCCTGCATGCAAACCTCGGTACACCCCCAAGCACGCGCTTCGCGGGCACGTTCGACCACTTCTTCGATGGAGAACGTGTAGGCGTCGGGGTCGTGGAGCGGTTTGCCAAATTCGCAGAAACGACACCCCGTGTAGCAGACGTTGGTGAAGTTGATGTTGCGTGTTTGCACGTAGGTAATCGTGTCGCCAACGGTACGGCGGCGCAACTCGTCGGCTGTGGCAACCAACGCCCACAGTTCAACGCCTTGCAGGCTGAACAGGTACTCCCCGTCTTCGACGCTTACCTCGTCGCCCAGCAATGCCTTTTCCAAAATACGAGCGGTGCGCGGGGTGATGGCACGGAAAAGGCGCTCCAGTTCCTGTGTTCGGACAAAATCGTGCATACCCATCGTCTCCTGCATGTTCGTTGGATGCCTGATGCGCGAATCCAACCATGTCGTCGGAACGCGCTTGCATACGGCCAGATGCTCGACTACTCACGAATCAATGGCATCGAGCAACTTCTGAATGGGCGCCCACATGCGCGGGTGGACGAATGTACGTTGGGTGGCAAACTCAGGATAGATGGCCAGGCGTTCATGCAGCGTGAAGCCAAACGCCGCCGTCACATCCGCCAGTTCGGTCAATTTTGGCCACGGCGCTTCGGGATTGATATGGTCGCGTGTGACAGGTGAGACACCCCCCCAATCGTTGATGCCCGCCAGCACGTACATGCCATAGGCGTCGGGGGTGAGGTTGGGTGGCGCCTGGATGTTCATCTCTCCCCCCAGGATGAGCCGCGCCACGGCGATGGTGCGCATCATGTCGAATGCCGATGGTTCAGGCCAATCGGCAAAACGAATGTCGGGCTTGGCGCGGAAATTCTGGATGATGACTTCTTGAATGTGCCCATACTCTGCATGAATGTCGGCAATGGCAAAGAGGGCATCCACGCGCTCTTCGGGTGTTTCGCCAATACCAATGAGGATGCCTGTGGTGAAGGGAATGCGCAATTCACCAGCTTCACGCAACATTTGCAAACGAACCGCTGGCACTTTGTCGGGGCAACCGTAGTGTGCCTGCCCAGGTTCCAACAGGCGCTCGCTCACCGATTCGAGCATGATGCCCATGCTGGCGCTGACAGGGCGCAAGGCTTCCATCTGTTCGCGCGTAAGAATGCCAGCGTTGATGTGCGGCAACAAGCCTGTTTCTTCCAATACCCGCTCCGCCATATCCCGCAGGTATTCGAACGTGGAACGATACCCCAGGCGTGCCAGATCTTCACGGGCACGGGCATGGCGTGCTTCGGGCTTGTCGCCCAGACTGAACAATGCCTCTTTGCACCCATACGCTGCCCCCTGACGTGCCACTGCCAGCACCTCATCGGGTGTCATTGTGTGGGCGCGGGGGTCGTTCGGAGCACGAGCAAACGTGCAATAGGCGCATTTGTCGCGGCACAGGTTCGTCAACGGAATGAAGACCTTGCGCGAATAGGTGATACGCCTGCCTTTGTGGCGCGTTCGTACCTGCGCTGCGGCTTGAAACAGCGCCAACGCCTCTTCGCCAGTGGCACGAATCAAACGGTACGCTTCTTCGCGGCTGATGGGAGCCACACGTTCGGGCAACGAGAAGGCCATTCCAGTCATGCGTTTTCTTCCTCTGTCGGCAGATTGTCGCGATACCGTTGCACGGCCTGCACGGCAGGATGCGTGTCAGGAAGGTCGTTTCGCAGTAAGGCCAGGGCGCGGTCGTAGTAGGCGCGCGCATCGGCTATACGCTGCTGCATGGCTGCCACATGCCCCAACCCCACGTACACGCCCACCAATCCTTTTTCATGCCCCGCTTCCTCATAGGCAAAGAGCGCCCGCCGAAAGTGGCGCGTGGCGATGTGTGGCTGCTGGCGTTGCAAAGCCAGATTCCCCAGCCGTGTGTGCATGGCACCGACGCCACGCACATCTCCGATCTGGCTATAAGCGGCCAGCGCACGCACAAAATGATAAGCCGCCTGTTCGAAGTCCTGGCGCTGCAACGCTTCATCGCCTGCTGTATGGTGTAAGCGAGCAATCTTGGCAAAATCTCCCCGCCCTTGTGCTTCACGCAATGCCTGGCGAAACGCTTCATCAGTGGGCATATGCACTCCTCACTGTCGGTTCTGTGTAGCGCGCTCCTATGGTAGCACGTTTGAACGCACCGAAAAGTCCATTTCACCGCCATTTTGGAAGGTATGCAACTTGCATCAAAATAGCTGCGTAGTCAAACAGTGGCTGTCTCTGTGTCGAACAACTGTGAAAGACGAGGGAGGAATACGATGAGTGATGAACGCCGTGATGAACAGCAATCCCGTGTCGATGTGGTGAACGAGTTACGCGAATTGGGGCAACAAATTGGCGAAGCCTTGCAAGCGCTGGCTGATGAACTGGAAGACCTGGCAGAAGATGTTGCCAAACGCGAAGAAGTACAACGCCTGCGCGAGCAAGTCATCGAAGCCGCTGAACGAGTGCGCGACCCTGAAACCCAAGAAAAATGGCGGCGCGAATTGGTCGAGACGTTTCGAGAATTCTCCGAAAGCCTGACGGCAGCATTGGAACGGGTACGCGCCCAACGTTCTTCTTCTGGTGAGACGCCAGCCGAAAGCGTCGAGAACGCCCAGGAAGGTGCCACCATCGCCAGCGAAACACGGGCAACACTCGAAGAGCTGGCCCATGCGGCAGAAACGTTTGCCGCTGGCGTGGCACGCGCGATGAGCACGTTGCTGGGCAAAGCCGCTGAGACGCTTGGGGACCTTGCTGAACGCACCGGGCAGCGCCAGGAAAAAGGTACCACGGCTGAGCCACACACCCCATCGCAAGGTGAAGAGCAACCAGACGCGTAAGCCATGCCTGCTTGATGCAACCGCCCGAGACAGGTGCCGTCTCGGGCGGTTTTGTATGTCTTATACCAATTGCGTTTAGAATCGGCATGATGCAAAAAGAGAGCATCACATTGGAGCAGGAGGTGATGCCAATGAGTAGACGACGATTGTAGATCGAATGGCAAGAAGATGCAGAGGGTCTGAAGCGGCTGTACAAAGAAGAGAGCGCGCCGAGGGCATCGCAAGTGTGGTATGGGATGGTGCCCGAGGAGACCGCGCCAAGGTCGTCCGAGCGCTGGGCATCCATTGGTTCAGCAGCCTCCTCCCTCCTCCTCGCCGGAACCGAATCCTGTGGAGCGAGAGAGACGTCGTCGTGTCGAAGGGCGGGTCTATCCAGGCCTCGAAGCGAAGAAGCGCGCTGTCGAAGCCGCTTTGGAAGATTTTGTTGCTCATCCAGAGCACATGCGACGATTGGCGCATTGGTCCTGGATGTCCGAAACAGTTCGAATGCTCTCTTGGAACACGGTTTTACCATGAGCCATTGGTATTCTCTACCCAAGCAACTTCCTGCTTCAAAAAGACATTGGCACGAGGTACACAGCGACGAGAGCGCGGTCTTGAACAGCGAAGGTGCGACGCATCTGGGAGATGCGTCGCACCTGCCATGGTCCAGCGCTATGATGACCCAAGCGCCGGCCTCTGGCTCACCTCCGATCCCTTGGTGCCGCTTTCGTTGCAGCGGTAAACAGGCGTGCCTGTTCGGGCAGGTGTGGAAGGTGTCGCACGACGAGATCGTACACGAAGGCGTAGCGCCATGCCCCAGCCGCAGCAATGCCGATGG
>WFOS01000115.1 GCA_015487975.1 Ardenticatena sp. | reverse complement strand
CCCGAGACCACCCCAACACCTGCTCCAACGCGAACCATCACGCTTGCGCCCCCCACCCCCACACCCATGCCCACCGAACGGCTGGCACAGGCACGGGCTGCGGCTCGTCGGGGCGAACTCGAAGCTGCCGAAATGCACTACCTCGCGCTGCAAGGAGCCCCTGCCCTGGCTGACGCAGCCTTGTGGGAACTGGGCGTCCTCTACGAACGCGAAGAACGCTTCCTGCAAGCCAGTGTGGTTTTTCAGACACTCCTGCAACGCCATCCCAACAGCCCCTACGCTCCCTACGCCCACTTCCGACTGGGAACACGGCTCGCTGCATTGGGCGAATATGACGCCGCCATTGCCCACTTCCAAGCCTACGACGATGCCCGTGACGTTGCCGACGACGCTGTCGCGCTGGCGCTGGCACGCGCCTACGCCGCGCTAGGGCGCACCAACGACGCCATCGCGGCCTATGAACGCCGCTACCGCCTGGCCGATGCCCGTGGCGACCGTGTGCAACGCGCCTTGACGGCTCGCACACTGGGCGACCTCTTGGCCGAGCAGGGAGATCTCGACACCGCGGCCTCGTGGTATCGCGCCGCCTTGCGCGATTCGCGTGTGCACACATTCCGCGCTGCGCTCATTGCCGACATCGCTGCCATCGACCGCGACCGTGGACGCTTGCCGCTTGCCCTGCATTGGTGGCGCATGCTGGTCGCCGACTATGGCGACACACCCGACGCCCTGCTTGCCTTGCAAGCCCTGGCCGAACACGACCACCCCGCCCCCCCTCTGGACGAATGCCGCGTCTATGCGCAAAACGGCCTGTGGGATGCCGCCGTGCAAACCTGCTGGAGCCTGTTGGCCACAGACGATATTGCCGAAGCGCACTGGTGGGCAGCTCTGGCGTTCAAAGGCGCAGGCAACTGGGAACAGGCATGGCGCGAATTCGGCAAAATCGTCGAAACACACCCCGAAAGCGACCTGCACGATGATGCCCTGCTGGAACAAGCGCGCGTTCGTGCTGCGCAGGGCGACACGCAGGCAGCACTCGACACGTATGCTCAACTGGCAACATCCACCAGTCCACTCGCGCCTCGGGCTTTGTGGGAAAGCGCCCGCCTGCTCCACGACACCTCGCCCGACCGCGCTGCCACATTCTACGAAGCCCTGGCACGCCGCTTCCCCAACGACGCCCATGCCGATGAAGCGCTCTGGCAGGCAGGGTTGCTACGCTACCGCCTGGGGGATATGCCCGCCGCGCTCGCCAGCTGGGAAGCGCTGGCATCGTACGAAGGCTGGCAGACACAAGCCACTTTCTGGCAAGGCAAAGCCCTGGCTGCCATGGGCGAAACCAATGCCGCTCACGAACGCTGGCGCACCACAGCCGTCAGCGGCTTCGATTTCTACGTACTGCGGGCACGCGACATGTTGGAAACACCCCCCTCGCCACGTGCCGAACGTTCCCTGGGGCAGGCTCCACCCGCAAGCTCGTCACCCCGCCCTAACACGTCTGCGTGGGAACGCGCCGAGGAGTTACGCCTGCTTGGCCTGTACGACGACGCCCGTGCTGCCTACGCCGACCTCTTTGCCGAATATGCCCAAGCCCGCCCTGACACACTTGCCACCATCGCCGCCTACCTCGCCAGCCAGGGAGAATACGCGCTCAGCATTCAGGCAGCTCGCATCCTCATGGCCGCCCACGGCTGGACACCTGAAACCGCCCCGCCCAACGTAGCGAAACTCGCCTACCCGCTTCCATTCGCCGACCTGCTACACGATGCCAGTCGCACCTACCAGATCGACTCGCTGTTGCTCGCCGCTGTCATCTACCAGGAAAGTCGCTGGGAACGCCGTGCCACCAGTCGTGCCGCTGCGCGCGGGCTCATGCAAGTTATTCCCGCCACACGAGAATGGATCGCCAGCCAACTGGGCCAGGCCACCACCGACTACGACCTCTACCGCGTTCCCATCGCCATCCGCTTTGGCGCGTTCTACCTGGACTACGTGCTCACCCAGTTCGACGACGACGTTTTCGCCGCGCTGGCTGGCTACAATGGGGGACCAGGCAACGTCACCCGCTGGCAAGACACCGACCCTGATCTCTTCGTCGAAAACATCACCTTCGGCGAAACACGCACCTATGTCGAAGCCGTCTACACGCACTGGGGGGCCTATCGCGCCGTGTGGGAACGCTGAACCACGCAGCGCGGAATTTGCAATTCGCTTTGCCTTCGTATAATCGCACGCAAACCCGTCGACAAGAAGGTGACCTCAAAACGCATGATCGCCCGAAACGCGCTCAACCTTATCGGCAATACACCACTGGTGGCGCTCGATTCATTGGCACGCCACCTGCGGATGCCACTCTACCTGAAGATCGAAGCTACCAATCCCACCCACAGCGATACCGACCGTGTTGCTCTGGCTATCATCGAAGCCGCCGAGCGGCAAGGACTTGTGGACCTCGATACGGTGATCGTCGAACCGACGGCGGGCAACATCGCTTTTTCGCTCGCCATGGTCTGTGCCATACGTGGCTATCGCCTCGTGCTCGTCGTCCCCGATTGGGTTCCTGAATGGCGCATCCGCTTGCTACGCGCGATGGGGGCTGATGTTCACGTGACCCACGGCATGACCAACGCCTTTGCACGTGCCGACGAGTTGGCGGCAGCCTATCCCAAAGTGTTTCGACCGCGGCAATTCGCCAACATGGCTGCGGCAGAAGCGCACAAGCAAACCGCGCAAGAAATCTGGCGCGATACAGGTGGCAGCGTACAGGCAGTGGTGGTTCCCATCACAACAGGGGCCATCTGCACCGGTATTGGCACGTGGTTCAAACAACACCAGCCACACGTGCAAATCATTGCTGTCCAGCCCGCCGAGTCGCCTGTGTTGACGGGGGGCGCACCAGGCAATCATCACATCTACGGCATGGGAGCGCCTTTCGTCCCCACGCTCTACGATGATGACCTGATCGACCATGTGGTCGACGTGAGCACATCCGAAGCCTACGAGGCGCTGGCGCGACTGTTGCGTCTGGAAGGATTGATGGTGGGGCCATCGAGTGGGGCAGCCGTTGCCGGCGCACTCAAATTTGCTCAAACCATGGCAGCCGACACGACCCCCATCGTGGCACTGGCGCTCGATACCATCGAACGCTACGTCCAAACCGACATCATGCAGCGTTTGCTTGGGAGTGCCCCCATGCTTCCGCGCTAGCGAATCAACCGCGAGCCCTCTTCCAGAATCAACCAATCCACCATGTATTCCACAGGAGCGTGATCGTCGGTCAGCACCATTGCATCGGTATGTGGCGCCAACCGTGCTGTCTGCATCCATCGTATCAGGTGTTCTGGAAGCACGCGTGCAAACATACCACTGTTGGCGGCAACCTGATCGGGCGTTGTTGGCTGCATGGTCGCAATGAGGAACGTGTTGTACGTGCGCGGCACAGACATACGGTACACCGTGGGAAACACCGTCTGCATGGTCGCGACCAGCGCATCAACCAGGCGTTCATCCTCGCCATGCGCCACATTGACCGCCAGCACACCATCGGAAGAAAGGCGCGCGCGTGCCAGCGTAAAAAATTCAACTGTGGTCAACTCGAAAGGGATGTACGGCTGACGGTACGCATCCACAATCAGAAGATCGAATGCCTTGGGCGTTTGTGCGAGCCAGGCACGCCCATCGAGCACGACCACATCGAGGTTGGGCATGTTCAAAGCGAAATAGGTACGCGCGACATCCACCACTTTGGGGTCGAGCTCCACGCCTGTGATGGGGTCGGGACCATACGTCGCGGTAATCAAACGAGCAGCAGTGCCCCCCGCCAATCCGATAAGCCCCCAGGTGCGGGGTTCGTCGAGCGGTTTGGGGGCCATCGCAAAAGCAGGAAGTGCAACAAAATAATCCCACAATCGTTGTGTGAAAAGGCGTTGTGGGTGATAAATGCTGTGCGTACCAATGCCCTCGTTCAACTCCAACGAACGCAAGCCATCAACATCTTCCAACACACGAATGTATTGATACGTGGATTCGGTTTCGTAGAGCAGATTGGCATGCGGCTTGATAGGGACTGTTTGCATCGTCCACCAGAGCCACGCCACCGCCAGCAACCCCGCCAGGGGAACCACCACCAGCAGGCGACGGCGCACCAGCCAGAAGCCAGGCAGCGTTACGGCAAAGAGGGCCGCACTAAACGTGAAAAAGGTTGCCCGTGTCCCCAACGTAGGAATAAGGACCAGCACAGGCAAAAATGTCCCCAGAAAACTGCCAATGGTAGAAAGAGCAAAGAGCCGTCCCGCCACGCGCCCACTTTCGCGCACGTCAGACGTCGCCAGCCGCACAGCAAATGGCGACACACACCCCAACAGCGTCATTGGTAGCGCAAACAAGATCAATACACCCAGAAATGAGCCGATGAGCCAGGCGCTGTTGGCGCCACGCAGCCATGTTTGCACATTGGTCAGGATGGGGGTTGCCAGGAGAGGAATACTCGCCACGCTCACCGCTGCCCCCGTCAGGATGAGAAGCAAGGTGCGCACATGGGGCGAACGGTCTGCCCAACGCCCCCCAAGCCAATACCCCGCCGAGAGGTAGAGCAAAATCAGGCCGATGAGGTTCATCCAGACCAGCTGAGAGGTGCCGAAAAAGGGCGCCAGCAAGCGTGATGCGGCGAGTTCGATACCTAACGACACAAGCCCACCAACGAAAACAACAAACCCCAGGTACGTTGTATGCGTGCTGCGTTCAGGTTGCTTCATCATGCATGCCTCATGCCAGGTTGCAGGTGTGTGAGCGCCACAAAGCATACCCAACTTTGCGCAGAACAGAAACCATCAGAGAGACCAGTTGGTTTGACCCGTACCAGAGGCAGCGTATAATAGGCACATGTCTGCGGGAGTAGCTCAGGGGTAGAGCATCTGCCTTCCAAGCAGAGGGTCGCGGGTTCGAATCCCGTCTCCCGCTTGGCAAAAAAGCCCAACACGCGTTGGGCTTTTTTGCCTTCCCCATCTGCTCATGTTCTTGACCACTTCCACATTTCCCCCACAATCCCCTCACACCAATGAGGGGGAAGCCACAACGTGGTGGCAGTCAACCGATGCCAACAACCACGGAGGGGGCTTCATGACACAATCAACCGCACCGCAACCGGCACCCAATCAGCGCCTGCGTGAACAAATCCGCCTGCTGGGCAATTTGCTGGGGGAAACCATCATCGAACAAGAAGGGCACGACCTGTTCGACATCGAAGAAACCATGCGCGCCCTTACCAAAGCCCACCGTGCCGGCGATGAAAACGCTGGCCGCAAAGCCTTGGAACTCGCCGAACACCTTGCCCAGAACCTGCGCGAGTCCGCGGCTATCATCAAAGCCTTCGCCACCTATTTTCAGCTCGTCAACCTTGCCGAAGAAGAACAGCGCGTCCGCGTGCTGCGCCGCCGTGCCCGCGCCGCCGCTCGCGATGGCTACCCCGTGCGCGAATCCATCGCCGCCGCTATCTTCCGTCTGCGCGAAGAAGGCCTTACTGCCGAAGATGTGCAAGCCCTGTTGCGCGACGCCCTGGTCATGCCTGTATTCACCGCTCACCCCACCGAAGCCCAGCGCCGCGCCGTGCTCACCAAACTCCAAGCACTCGCCAACATCCTCTATCAGATGGACACGTGCGACCTTCTCCCCGACGAAGAAGGGCGTCTTACCCAACGCATCCGCGAAATCATCGTCGCACTCTGGCAAACCAACGAAACCCGCCCACGTCGCCCAACCGTCATGGACGAAGTGCGCAACGGGCTCTACTACTTCGAGACTGTCCTCTTCGACCTCGTCCCGCGCATCTACGAAGACCTGCAAGCCGCCCTGGCCGAGATGTACCCGGACACCACTTTCGAGATCCCTTCTTTCTTGCGCTTCGGTTCGTGGATGGGGGGCGACCGTGATGGCAACCCCTACGTCACAACCGATGTTACCGAAGAAGCCCTGCGGGCACAGAAAGCCCTTGTGCTCAAACTCTACCGCCGCGAAGTCGCCGAACTCTACAACGAACTGACGATGTCGCAGAAACGCATCGGTGTCTCGCAAGCCCTGCTCGATTCCATTCCAGAAGACGCCGCCCGCTTCCCAGATGAAGCCCCCGAAATTCTGGACCGTTTTGCCGACGAACCCTACCGCCAGAAACTCGTCTTCATGCACCGCCGCATCATGGCCGCCCAGCGCGAAACCGAGCACCCATGGACCGAAAGCTACCGCGAACCTGGCGCCTACCACCACCCGGATGAATTTTTGGCCGACTTGCAGCTCATCGACGAAAGCCTCCGCGCCCACAAAGGCGAAACCATTGCCAATGGTCGCCTGGCACGCCTGATCCGCCAGGTGCAGGTGTTTGGCTTCCACCTCGCCACACTCGACATCCGCCAGCACTCAGGACGGCATGAAGAGGTGCTCGACGAAATCTTTCAACGCTACGCCATTGCCGACACCTACGCCGACTTGGACGAAAACGCCAAAATTGCCCTGCTGGAACGCGAAATCCGTAGTCCGCGGCCACTCACCGCCCAACTGATCTTCTCACCCGACACCAATGAAACCGTGCGCGTCTTCCGCCTCATTCGCCGCGCCCACGACCTGCTTGGTCCTCGTGCCATCCAGTCGTACATCATCAGCATGACCACCAGCGTCAGCGACCTGCTCGAAGTCCTTTTGCTCGCCAAAGATGCCAACTTGTTCGGACAGATTGACATCGTGCCACTCTTCGAAACCATCGAAGACCTCCACAACGCTCCACGCATCATGAGCACCCTCTTCAAAAACGACGTTTACCGCGAACATCTTGCCGCCCGCGGCAACCGTCAGCAAATCATGATTGGCTACAGTGACTCGAACAAAGATGGCGGATATCTCACTGCCAATTGGGAACTCTTCAAAGCCCAACGTGCCCTTGCCCACACATGCGACCACTACAATGTGCAACTCGCCCTCTTCCACGGACGTGGTGGCACCATTGGGCGTGGCGGGGGGAACGCCGTGCGTGCCATTCTCGCCCAGCCCCCCGAATCGGTACGTGGCCGCTTCCGCGTCACCGAACAAGGCGAAGTCATTAGCCACCGCTACGGCAACCCCAACCTTGCCCACCGCCACCTGCACCAGGTCATGTACGCCGTCTTGCTGAGCAGTGGTCGGCGGCCACACCCCCAACGCGAGCACGTGTGGAGCGAAGCCCTCGAAGCGATGTCGAAAATCGCATTCCGCACCTATCGCGCCCTTGTGGAACGCCCCGAATTTCTGCGTTACTTCCACGAAGCCACACCCATCGACCACATCACACGCCTGAACATCGGTTCACGCCCGGCCAAACGCCGTCAAACCCACGGCATCGGCGACTTGCGGGCTATTCCGTGGGTCTTCGCCTGGACCCAATCGCGCGTCAACCTGCCCGGCTGGTACGGATTGGGAACAGCCCTGGAAACGTGGCTTGCCGAAGGCGATGAAGAAGAACGCCTCGCCCTGCTCAGCGAAATGTACCGGCAATGGTCGTTCTTCCGCACCGTCATCGACAACGCCCAAATGTCCCTGCGCAAAGCCGACATGACCATTGCCGCCATCTACGCCACCCTGACCGACGAGGTAACACGCGCCGCCATTTTCGCTCCCATCCGAGAAGAACACGCCCGTACCGAGCGCATGATTTTACGCCTCACAGGATACAGCGACCTGCTGGAAAACGAACCCTGGTTGCAGCAAAGCATCCGCCTACGTAACCCCTATGTCGATCCCATGAATTACATCCAGGTGGCCATCATTCGTCGCCTGCGGAAAACCTTGCCACCAGAAAAGCACGCCGCACTGGAAGACATCGTCTTACTCTCCGTCAATGGTATTGCGGCAGGTCTGCGCAACACAGGCTGACACCAACACAACAGGGCGACACGCGCATGGTGTGTCGCCCTGCTCACACAAAAAAGCGCCTTGTTCACGTGAACAAGGCGCCAGACTCAACCCATCACCTTAGACTTCCAGCGGCGCACGCGGGCTAATCTTGCGAATCTTCTCGATCAAGCGCGCGCGCTCTTCATTGCTCTTCGCCTGCGCCAGCCGTGCCCGCAACTTGCGCAGCTTCTTACGGCGATGGCGACGACGGCGAATTTCGCGTTTGCGTTCTGCACGATTATGAGCCATGTTTCCTTTTCCTCCCTCTTGCTTCTTCGCCTCGACTGTGTTTTAATAGTATGCAACTATGATTGAAACGCAAGCAACCGCCACACATCGGCAGCACGAACAAAGAAAGGAGTGCAGCATGAGCAGCCTTGCCAATGCCAGCAGCGAATTCATTGCCCTTTTCAAGCAGGCGCTCGCTGCGTATGACCAGGGCGATCAAAACACAGCCTACGACCTTTTCCTCCAAGCCTCCGAACTCGAACCAGACAACGTCTGGTGTCTACTCTGGCTTGGTGCAACTGCCCCAAGCGCCTCTCAATCCATCGAATGGCTCGAACAAGCCCTCGCGCTCGACCCCGAAAATCCCCATGCCAAGGCGGGGCTGGCTTGGGCACAGGAACAACTGAGCCTCGAACAAACCATGGACATGCTCTCCGTGGACGATGCTGCTTTGGAAAAAGGACGCGCCGAATCACTGTTCGAGGAAGAAGCGTTTGCAGGTGGAGAACCCCAAGCCGAAGAAGCCTTTTCGGCCGAAGACCTTGGTATCGACGAAGACGAATTGCCCGACTGGCTGCGTGGTGGTGAAGAGGAAGCAACGCTCACCGAAGAACCCGCCGAAGAGATTCCCGACTGGCTGCAAGGCGGCGCAGCAGAAGGCGTTGAAAGCGCCACCCCCACCCAGGAGCAAACCATCGACACAGGATTGCTCGGCATCGACGAAGAAGAACTCCCCGACTGGCTGCGCGGTGACGCCGAAGATCTCTTTGCTGAAGCCGAATCCTCCGAAAAGTGGGTGGCTGGTGAACAACCCACCGCGGCAGCTGAAGCCATCACCGAACCCGACTGGCTTGTGGGTGGTGGAGAACTGACAGCAGAAGAAGAAGAATCCCTGCAATACCAGCTCACCGAGAGCTCACTGGAAGCCAGCGACGAAGCCACACGCGCCTACCAGATGGGGCTCGCTGCCTACGAAAACGACGACCTGGACGCTGCTGCTCGCTTTTTCGAGCGCACGATCAAACTCAATCCGCGGCATGTGGAAGCCTACAACTACCTAGGCAGCGTCTACTTCTTGCAAGGCAACGTCGAACCCGCTATCAAAGCCTTCGAAACCGCCCTGGCTATCGATCGTAATCACGCCGAAACATACCTCAACCTGGGCTTGATCTACCAGAACCTAGGGCAAAAGCAGAAAGCCATCTTCATGTTCGAGCAGTATCTGCGGCTTGCCCCCGACAGTGACATGGCAGGTGAAGTGCGCGACATGATCGAGAATCTGCGCTAAATCAGCCATGGCAGACAACGCGCCGACAAGGAGTCGGCGCGTTTTTCGTTGCAGTAGACATCCTCTCACGTGATGAATACAATCAACAGCGTTGCGGTTGTGTGCAGGAGCAAATGCCATGAGCGAACGCCACCTCTCTTGGCTGCGCCGTATCGAGGATGCGATTCGACGTGCCTTCCAGCAAGGGGATTTTGACGATCTGCGCGGAACGGGGCAACCGCTGAGCGACACACACAGCGACTACTACGCCGGCGAACACGACCTGGCCAACCGTGTGCTCGGGGCGCTGGAAATGCCCCCCGAATTCATCACGATGCGCCGCGAAATCGAGGCAGAAGTGGCCGCAGCCCGCCATGCTCTCCGCGCAGCCGTCCGCCGCCGTGAGCGCCTGCTCGACCAGATGAACCGCGCCAGGCTGAATGAGATTGTTCCCCTCCATCGCGAAGCGTGGGATTCGTGGTACGCCGCGGTGGCAACATTTCACCAGCAAGCCCGCGCAATCAACCGCAAAGTGGAAATTTTCAACTTGAAAAACCCTATCCCCAATCTGTTCTACCCGCCGCTCCGCATCGAAGAAGAAATCGAGCGCGCCGAACAAGAGGTACTTCGAGAAGTCGGGCACTCTACGCCCCCCACGCGTTGACAGAAAACAGGCACAAAAGAAAAAGCACACGCGGTTTGCGTGCGCCGTTTTTTGGCCAACGAAAAGGCTGCCACTCGCTTCAACGTTGCATGAAGAACCACAAAGCAATTTGCCCGCCAAAAATCAACACCGACAATACCGTGATGCGCCACAAATCATACTTCACATGCGTGTAATCCACTTCGATACGTGTGGTCGGCTGGGTGGGAACCGATTGTGTACGTGCGCGGCGGCGTCCTTGTTTGCGTGCCATGCGTCTGTGTCCTCCTTCCTCTCCTCGAATTGGTGGCGATTTTAGCGGGAAGTATCCAGTTCGGCAATTACGACGAGCCGCTGCGTATCGATCAGGTACGGATAGCACGTGATGAGGGTGGCAATCGGTTCTGGTGAGGGTGCCAGCACTTCCACGGCTGTCGGTTCGACAATGCGTTTCTGTGCCACCACGTAGCGGTATTCACGGCCTGCTCCATCATACACGAAAATTTCGTCGCCTATTTCCACGTTTTCCAGATAGCGGAAGATTTCGCCGAAAATATCGTTATGGGCCGATAGCACCATGTTGCCCCGTTCACCAGGGTTGGCTGATCCAAGATGATGGCCGACGCCCCGCTTCAACGCTTCCCAATCGTCACCTTCCACAATTGGGGCATCCACGCCAATCGACGGAATCACGATTCGTGAGGGCAACTTTTGGGCTGTCGCCTCATCTACCGCCGGAGCAACGACGGTTGTTGTATCACTTTCCAACCACTCGGTATACAGCACGGGGATCGCCGCTACCTGGGCGTTTGGTGGCGGCGGTGGGCGACCTGGCAAGACACTTTCACGAGCAGCAGCCGTTGCCCCGCTCCCTGGTGCCAGCGCCGTATCGCCAACTGTCACTTCGTCGGGCACACGCATCAATTCACGGGTGGCGCGCCAATCCTGTACATAAAAGAAAATGGCTATCAACAATCCAACGAGCGCCAGCACTTCGACCATCACCAGCAAGCGCTCATACCAGCGTGCACCACGATACAAGCCACGTGTCATCACCGACCGTCGGCGACGATCCAAAAACGCCAGCTCATCGTAGCGCTGCACGCCTGGCGTGGGTGGTTTGTAGGGTTGCGTTGTTGCCGGCCGTTCACGTAAACGACGTTGCCGTGCTTCGCGCCGTTTCAACAACAACAAGCGCTCTAACTCTTCGATGTTCATCTCTGCTGGGTTCTTCTTCCCAAACAAAGGCATACCCCTCCCTCACCTGTTCGGAACGTACTTACCCTGATTGTAGCGTTCATTTGAGTCCTGACAAACCTCTCGAAAGCAAGTTTCCACTCTTGCCCACCCCATGTACAATCTTGCCATCAAGCAGAAGGGGGATTCTATGCGGCGACCATATGCACCCGACTGGTGGAACGAAACACAACATGAACAGCGAGGGCGTTGGAAGCGGCTCTGGCTCTTTTTCGACGCACTCCTACTTGTTGCTGTTGCTGGGGCGGCGGCAGGATTGGCCATGTGGGAGTACACGTACCCCGCACAATTGCCTAAACTCTGGAATGGCGATACCCTGTTTGCCTACCACCGCCTGCAATTGGAACGCTTTCTCACCATTGGGGCGTTGCTGGCGGTGGGGCTCTGGTTGCTCGCAGCCTGGCGGCGGCTTCACATCAGCCCCTGGTCGCCAACGACGTTTTTCCAACGCGGCACCTGGCCGCCGTTCGTGCGCTGGGCGCGGCTGCTGGCGCAAGGGTTTGTGCCGCTCTACTTCATGCCACTGATTGGGGTACGCGCTTTCTGGCAACCACTGGGCATGGGGATCGGAAGCGCCTTCTGGACGTATCTGCTCATTCTGCCTTTGGCATTGACCCTCACCGTGGCGCTGGTCCCCTGGGTCGAACGCAACGAACGCCCGCCCGACTGGTTCACCGAAGGGGACGTACGCCCATCGTGGCGCGAACGTGTACGGCCTTCGCACGTTGTCATGCTTGGCATACTCGTCTATCTGGTCATTTTCGGCGGACTGTCGGTCGCACGCCATCTCTCATTCCGCAGCCACGCCCTCGACCTAGGTACCATGGCACAAACCACATGGAACACAGCCCACGGGCGCTGGCTGGAATACACCCCCATGCCAGAAGAAGCCACTACTGCTGCACCGCCCATCTCCAACCGCTTGACCTCAGGCAAAGCCGAATTCGTTTTCCTGCTCATCGCGCCACTCTACCGCCTCTGGCCGAACCCCATCCTTTTGCTGCTCATCCAAACCCTATTGTTGGGGCTGAGCGCCTGGCCGCTCTACCTGGCGTTTGCCCGCGTGGTCAATTCCGAACGCGCTGCCGCGCTGCTTGCGCTCGCCTATCTCGCCTATCTGCCGCTGCACTACGTCAACATGGCCGATTTTCACCCCTCGGCGCTGGCACCATTCTTCCTAGGCTGGTTGCTCTACGCCAGCGTGACCGATCGCTGGCGGCTCTATGCGCTGGCACTGGTACTGGCACTTGCTTGTCGGGTGGACGTGGCGCTGGCCTTGGTGGGATTTGCACTGGCACTCATTGCCTATGAACAATGGCGCGTCGGGTTGTTCACGCTGTTGGTAGCAGTGGCGTGGTTTTTGTTGGATTTTTACGTTATCGTGCCCTGGGCAACGGCACGCTACGGCCCCGACCCCCTCGCCCTGGTCAGTCAGCGGTTTGGGCAATACGGCGAGACACCGCTGGAAATTGCCCGCACACTTGTACAAAATCCCCGCACGTTGCTGGGACTTTTTCTGGACCGCGAGAAAGTGCAAACCCTGTTCGACCTTTTTATGCCCGTCGGCGGGGTTGCGTTGCTCGCGCCCGTCTGGCTCGTGTCGATTGCGCCCTTGCTCATCGCCAACCTGCTAGCCAATTCAGCATGGCAAGGCACCGTACAAGCGCACTACTTCGCGCCCATCCTGCCCTTCATCTTCTTCGCAGTGGCCATCGCCATTCGTATTCAACCGCGCTTGCATCGCGACCCCTTCTGGCGTGACGGGACGGCGCTGTATGTGCTGCTTTCGGCCTTGCTCGTCGGCTTCTTTTTCAGCCCGTTCCCGCCTGGCAAGGATTTTTACCTTGCCCGCTTCTGGGTGAACACCCCCCATCAGGAAGCCATTCGCTCCGTTCTGACCTATGTGCAACCCGACAGCCGCCTCAGCGGCCAGAGCGATCTCGTCCCGCACGTTGCCAACCGCCGCCATCTCTATCTCTTCCCGGGTGGGCTAGATGCCGCCGAAGAAGTCCTGCTCGACCTCGACAACGGCGCCGAACGTGCGCCGCTGGATTACTTTGCCTATTTCGACATGGTAAACCGTGTGCTCGCCGATCCTGATTTTGGTGTGGTCGCCTGGGAAAACGGCGTGGTGCTGTTGCGCCGCGGCTGGCCACACAATCCCGACGCCATCGCCGCTCAACGCGCCGCTTTCGAAGAAGGCTTCTACCGCGTGACATGGATCGACCACAACGCCCCCCATGCGATGCAGGCCAGCGAGTTCTACCCCGTGCGCGTCTGTTTCCGCAACGAGGGCACACAATCATGGCGCTCCGAAGACTGGTATCCCGTCTTCGTCGCCTACCACTGGCTCACACCGCAAGGCGACGTGGTGCAATGGGAATCGGAGCGCGTACGCCTGCCCTACACGCTCTATCCAACACAGTCGCTCTGTGTGCGCGTGCCCGTTGTGGCACCTGACACAGAAGGCGAATATGTGCTTCAATTCGACCTTGTCCGCGAACACCAGTACTGGTTCGCGCAGAAAGGTGCCGCACCTTTGAACGTCTCGGTTTCGGTGGTGCGCTAAACCGTGCCCATCGGATGGGAGCGTTCCACTTCTCGCGCGTCTTGTGATACAATGGCAGCACGCGTTGGGGGGAGAGGCAAACTGCGTGTGAGCGTCGAGTATCTCGTCATTGGCAACATCACCAAAGACCTGCAACCCGACGGCACGTGGCGGCTGGGCGGCACAGCCGCGTATTCGGTGCTTGCTGCGCACCGCTTGGGCTATCGCGCAGCGCTGGTGACTCGCGCTGATGCGAGCGTGCCGCTAGAAGAAATGCTGCCAGGTGTGCAGGTGCATCGCCTACCATGCGAGGTCTCCACGACCTTCGAGAACATCTACAACGGCAATGCACGCACCCAATGGCTCCGCGCCTGGGCGCCCCCCATTGCCTTCGACGACATTCCCGAAGCATGGCGCACGGTGCCCATCGTGCATCTGGGGCCCATCGCACAAGAATGCGACCCGCATCTGGCGGCACATTTTCCCAATGCGCTGGTTGGGGCGACGCCACAAGGCTGGATGCGCACGTGGGATGAAACAGGGCGAGTTGCCTTTCGCCCGCTCGTCAATCCTGCCGAGGCAGTGGCGCACATCGACGTGCTCGTGTTCAGCACCGAAGATGTGCATGGCAACCGCGATGCCCTACACGCTCTTGTCCGTGCCGTCCCTGTGACGGTGATCACATGCGCCGATGAAGGCTGCTTTGTCGTTGCCGAAGGAAAGACCTGGCACGTGCATGCCCGTCCTGTTGCCCACGTGGTGGACCCGACAGGTGCAGGCGACGTGTTTGCCACGGCGTTCATACTTCGGTATGCCGAACAGCACGACGTGCTGGATGCGGCCTGTTTTGCCAATGTCGCCGCTTCTTTCGCCGTCGAAGGTGTTGGCGTCGAAGCCGTCCCCGACCGTGCGCGTATTCATGCCTGGCTTGCACATCACAAATTGCCAATCGAACGGGTGGGTGAACCGTTATGACACACACCATCGTCTTCGCCAACCAAAAAGGGGGCGTGGGAAAAACCACGTCTGTGGTCAATGTGGGCGCCGCGCTCGCCCACCGTGGGGCGCGTGTCTTGCTGGTGGACATCGACCCGCAAGGCAACAGCACCAGCCATCTCGGGCTCGAAAAAGCACGCCTGCCTGCCAGCCTCTACGACGTTTTGGTGCACGACCTGCCCATCAGTGAGGTCGTCCACCCCACAGGGCGCCCCAACTTGAACATTGTGCCCGCTCTGCCCGCACTGGCTGGCGCCGAAGTCGAGCTCATCAACGTCATTGCCCGCGAAACCCTCTTGCGGCGTGCGCTGCAAAGCGTACACAACCAGTACGACTACATCCTGATCGACCCACCACCCAGCCTGGGCTTACTCACCGTGAACGCACTCACTGCCGCCCGCTACGTTGTCGTCCCTGTCCAGGCCGAATACCTAGCGCTGGAAGGGCTTTCGCAACTTTTACACACCATCTCACTTGTGCGCGACAATCTGAACCCCACGCTTGAGATTTTGGGGGTGCTGCTCACCCTGTTCGATGCCCGTACCCGCCTTGCGAGTGACGTTGCCCAAGAACTTGTCGAGCACTTTGGGCGTCGTGTGTTCAGAACCATCATTCCACGCAACGTGCGCTTAGGTGAAGCCCCGAGTTTCGGTGAAACGATTTTCGAATATGCGCCCAATTCGGCTGGTGCACGCGCCTACACGGCACTGGCGGATGAATTGGAAGCCCGTTTGCAAACGACCAGAGCCTGAGCGAGAGGAAGGATGATGAGTGCCCAAAAACGCCAGAGCAAGAAAAAGCGCAGACTTGGCAAAGGGTTGGAAGCGCTCATTCCCACCGGCGACCAGAACGCCGCATCACCAGCGTCGGCGGCTGGCGTGCGCGAAGTCCCCATCAACAGCATTCTGCCCAACCCCTACCAGCCGCGCAGCCACATCGACCCCGATGCCCTCGAAGAGTTGGCGGCTTCCATCCGCGAACACGGATTGATTCAGCCACTCGTCGTCACCCAAATCGAAGATGGCGCAATTGGTGAACGTTTCCAACTCATTGCCGGTGAACGCCGCTGGCGTGCCGCCAAAGCCGCTGGGCTCGAAACGGTCCCCGTCGTCATCAAAGAAGCGAGCGAGCAGCAAATGCTCGAATGGGCACTCATCGAAAACATTCAGCGCGCCGACCTCAACCCCATCGAAGAAGCCATGGCGTATCAGCAAATGGCCGAAACATTCGGGCTGACCCATGCCGAAATTGCCACACGTGTGGGCAAAAGCCGCAGCGCCATCAGCAACATGTTGCGCCTGCTCAAACTTCCGCTGCCTATTCAAGAACTCGTCTCGCAAGGCACGCTGAGTGAAGGACACGCACGCGCCTTGCTGCCACTCGAACATCTGAGCCGTATGCTCGATGCCGTCGAAATCATCGTGGGGCGTGGCCTGAACGTGCGCCAGACCGAAGAACTCGTCAAGCGCATGTTGGAAGAACCCCAAGCACGCCCCCAAAAACAAGACCTTTCGCCAATTGACCGTCGTCTGCAAGAACGTATTCAAGCCCGCCTGGGCACCAAAGTGGAACTGAAACGAGGCAAAAAGGGCGGCAAGGTGGTCATCCACTTTTACAGCGATGATGATTTGGAACAGATATACAAACTGGTAATAGGAGAAGACGACCTCTCATGAACGATACACGCCCACGTTGTGATTACGAAGGCTCACGCTATCAAGACGAATTCTGGACACCGGATCGCACATACGAAGATCGTGTGGAACGTATCGCTCTGCAACGCCTGCTTCCGCCACGTGGCCGTCGGCTCATCGAGATTGGCGCAGGCGCAGGGCGGCTAGCATCGCTCTACGAGGGCTACGAAGAAGTCTACCTGCTGGATTACGCACGCTCGCAGCTGGAACAAGCCGCACACCGCCTGGGGCACGACCCGCGCATCCACTACGTGCAGGGTGACATTTACAACCTGCCTTTTGCCAGCGGCTTTTTCGACACCGTCGTGACCGTGCGCGTCTTGCACCATGTGGTGGATTTGGGCGCCGCATTCGAAGAAATTGCCCGCATCCTCGCCCCAGGTGGAATCTACATCACCGAATATGCCAACAAACGCAACCTGAAAGCCATCTTGCGCTGGCTGCTGCGTCGCGCCCGCCCTGGTGAAAATCCCTTCTCACTCGATCCCTACGAGTTCGTCCCGCTCAATCTGGATTACCATCCCGCCATGGTGGATTGGGAGTTGCGCATTGCTGGGTTTGTACACCATGGCGAACTCTCGGCAAGTTTCTTCCGCGTTCCATTGCTGAAACGAGTCGTACCCACCAACCTGCTGGTTGCGCTGGACGCTCGCCTGCAACGCCCACTCGCACCACTCCGCCTGACGCCGAGCATCTTTGTGCGGACGAAACTCATCCGTCAGCAGAGAGCCACCGATGAAATGGCACGCTGGCGGTGCCCTACCTGCCACAGCCTGCACATGGAAGAAACCAAAGAGGGGCTGGCCTGCCACGATTGCAGCCGTTTCTACCCCAAAGAAAGTGGTGTGTATGTGTTGCGTGCCGATTTGATCGAAGGGGCGGCCTCGCGTTCGTAAAAGCCGCCACTCTCGTTTATAATGCCCATAGCAAAATGCCTTGACGCTGAACCATTGAAACCAAGCAAGGAGGCTGTATGCGCGTGACATGTTCTCAAGAACACCTGGCGCGAGGGCTTTCGATTGTGGGGCGTGCGGTTGCCACGCGCACAACGTTGCCAGTGTTGAGCAATGTCTACATTGGAACAGACGATAACCGCCTGAAACTGGTGGCAACAAACCTGGAAATTGGCATTACGGCATGGGTCCCTGCACAGGTTATCGAAGAAGGGGCTACCACGGTGCCTGCCCGGCTCATCGAAGATTTGGTAAAGCAATCCCCTGCCGAAACTATCGAATTGGAGATGAGCAACGCGAACGAACTGGGCTACCACTGCGCAAGCATCTCGGCAACCATCCGCGGTATTCCTGCTGAGGAGTTTCCCATCATCCCAACCTCGGAAACGACTGAGGGCGACGTGGTCACATTGCCCGCGGACTTGCTGAAAGAGATGATTAGCCAGGTGGTGTTTGCCGCCGCCACCGACGAAATGCGCCCCGTGTTGACGGGCGT
Source organism: Ardenticatena sp. (assembly GCA_015487975.1). Lineage (GTDB taxonomy): Bacteria > Chloroflexota > Anaerolineae > Ardenticatenales > Ardenticatenaceae > Ardenticatena. The sequence goes on along the minus strand of WFOS01000115.1, from coordinate 30,329 downwards.
CCTTGTCAAATTCGAAGACGATACCCTGACGATGGCAGCCGCCGATGGCTACCGCATGTCGGTGCGCGGTGCAAGCGTCGGTGCTGCCATTGCGTCGCCCGTTTCGGTCATTGTGCCTGCCCGCGCATTGAGCGAGTTGGCGCGCATTCTGCCAGCCGATACGTCGGTGGATGTTATTCTTGCGCCAACGCGCAACCAAATTCTCTTCCATGCCGATGACATGGACCTGGTGTCGCAGCTGATCGAAGGCGCATTCCCCGACTATCGCAAAATCATTCCGCAGACGCACAAAACGCGCACGGTTGTCGATACAGGGCAGCTCTTGCAATCCGTGCGGCGTGCGCTCATCTTTGCCCGCGACGCCGCCAACATTGTGCGCTTGCGTTTCGAGCCTGGCAACGGGCTGGAAGGGCGTATGGTTGTGTCGGCCCAGGCCACCGAGGCTGGCGGTAACGAGGAAGTGTTGCCCGCAGCCATCGAAGGGGACGCCATGGAAGTCGCTTTCAACGGGCGCTATCTGGTCGATGTGCTGAGCGTGATGCACAGCGCCCAAACCGTGATCGAAACGCAATCATCGTCGCATCCGGGTGTCTTCCGTCCGGCCAACGAAGATACCCAGTTTACACATGTCATCATGCCCATGCACATCTGATGGAGCCGCTTGTGCCACCAAAAAGGAACGCGCCACATGGGTGTGGCGCGTTTTTTCGTTCTGCGTGCCCGGTCATTCGAGGAACGAGCTTTCACCAATGTCATCCACGAACTCGACCAATTCGCCCGACACCATGTAAATCGTGCGTTCGCAAATGTTGGTCACGCGGTCGCCAATCCGTTCCAGGTTATGCGCTACCCAGAGCAGGTATGTAATGCCCTGGGCATACTCCGGTTGTTGGGCGATTTCGCGAATGAGCCGTTGCACAAGAGCGTTGTAGAGGTCGTCCAGTTCGTCGTCGCGCAAACCAATCTGGCGGGCGGCTTGTTCGTCATGATTGATGAACGCATCGAGTGCGCCACGGAGCATTTCGCGCCCAATCTGCGCCATCTGCTCGAACGAAGGCAACAAATCTCGCGGGTAGGGGGTATCATGCAGGCGTTGCACCAGCCGCGCCACGCCAGCCGCGTGGTCCCCCATGCGTTCGAGATTGGTGGCGAGGTACATAGCAGCGATAATGGTGCGCAAATCGCGCGCAAGCGGCTGTTGTGTCGCAATAAGTGCGGCACTATGTTCTTCGATGTAGTAGCGCAGGCGATTCAGATGTTCGTCTTCGGCAACCACTTGCTGCGCCAGCGAAATATCGTCTTCTACCAACGCCGTCACGGCCTTTTGGATGGCAACATCGACCATGCTGCCCAGCCGCAACACATCCCCCACCAGCGATTCGAGTTTGTGTTTGAATTCTTGACGGATGTCCATAAGTCGCTCCTTTCACGTTCTCTGCTGATGGTCGTATCTTCGTGCAAAACAGGCGCTCCGGCAACCTGCCAATCTCAGGTACGTGGCAATGTGATCGTGAACACCGCCCCACCTTCGGGAGCATTGGCGGCTTCGATGTGGCCGCCATGCGCTTCGACGATGTGGCGTGCTAGCGCCAGGCCGATGCCACTGCCACCACGTCCGCGCGTGCGAGCACGGTCGATTTTGAAAAAGCGTTCGAAAATGCGGGGCAACAGATGCGGTGGAATCCCTGGCCCGGTATCGTGAATATGCAGGAAGGCATCTTCGTCATTGCATTTTCCTTCGATGGTGATACGCCCCCCCGCAGGCGTAAACTTGATGGCATTGTCCAGCACGTTCGTCAACACTTGTGCAAAGCGATCACGGTCTATCATGATGGTGCAATCGGCAGGCACTTCGTATTCGATCGTCACTCCCTTTTCGCGCGCCAACGCATTCATTCGCTGCACATGCTCCTCGATCACGTCACGGAGCGATGTTGCCACAAGCCGGAGCGGCAAGCGCCCACTTTCGATGAGCGCCAACGCAAGCAAATCATCCACCAAGCGCGTCATCGCATCGGTTTCGCGTTGTAGGCGCTCGACAATATGGGCTGCGGTTTTGGGGTCGTCCAGCGTACCAGCAAGCGTTTCCAGCCACACTTTCATGCCTGCCAGCGGGGTACGCAGTTCATGCCCAAGATTACCGGCCAACTCGCGCCGTGCCCGTTGCGCACGCACCTGTTCTGACACATCTTCGACGAAAAAGAGGACGCCATGTTGCCCCTTGTTGTGCCAAGGAACAGCGCGAATATCGAACGTGCGGTCGTCCTCTACTGTCAGACGTTCGTGTATGGGTGCATTTTGCCGTCGCACCTGCTCCGCCAGGTCCATGTACGTATGGTGGCGAAAATAGACCATAATGTTGGCAGGCAATACAGGTGTGCCAAAGATGGCGGTTGCACTCGTGTTGGCATACACCACACGCATCACTGCGTTTTCAGCCTGCACCACCACAATGGCGAGTGGCGCGGTATCCAGGGCATCGCGCCACCAAGCAGGTACAGGTACAGGCGGCGCGAAACGTGGTGCAGGCACAGGCGGTTCACGCCGCATAGCAAGGAACCACCCCGTCGCCAGCGCCACGCAAAGCATGAGCAACAAGGTGTCGAATAGCGTCCAGCTCATACGGCTTCGTCGTCAGGCAATGCAAATCGGTAGCCCAGGCCGCGTACCGTGTGAATGTAGCGCGGGTTGGATGGGTCTGGTTCGATTTTTTTGCGCAGCCACGAGACATGGACATCTACCGTGCGTGTTTCGCCGACGTAGTCATCCCCCCACACACGTTCAAGCAACCAATCGCGCGAAAGCACAATCTCGGGATAGCGCAGAAAGACCGTCAGCAGCTGGAATTCGCGCGGGCTGAGCACCAGTTCGCGGTCGTGCATGAAGGCACGCCAGCGTTGCAAATCCAGACGGAAAGGCCCCACTTCGAGCAAGTCTTCGTGCTCATGGCCACGCTGCGCACGTCGCAAGACCGCCCGAATACGCGCCACCAATTCGCCTACGCTGAATGGTTTGACGACGTAATCGTCGGCGCCGCTTTCGAGCCCAATGATGCGGTCCATTTCGCTGGTACGCGCTGTGAGCAAGATGATGGGAACATCGGACTGTGCACGGACAATGCGACAGACGCTCAGCCCATCCAGTTTGGGAAGCATCACGTCGAGAATGACGATATCAGGCTCGGCGTCCCGAATGGCGTCCAGCGCGGCTTCCCCATCGGCAACCTGCAACACCGTAAAGCCTTGCCGCGCCAGATTGAAGGCAAGCCCTTCACGCAAGGTATCATCATCTTCGACGAGCAGCAGTGTGGGGGTGGTGCTTTTGTTCTTCATGCATGGTACTCCCAACGGTTCATGCGCGATGTGGGCTCGTTTCACTCACCGTTTTGAGATATTCGCCAATGCGCTTGCGAATGCCGTCACGCACGTCGCGGAAGAGGCGCATTCGTTCTTCTTCGCTGCCTTCGGCCTTGGCAGGGTCGGGAAAGCCAATATGCACAACCTTCCCGCTCCCCAACCAGACAGGGCAATTTTCGGCGGCATCATCGCACACGGTAATGACCACGTCGAACGACTGGCCGCGAAACGCCGCGGTTGATTTGGACTGCAAGCCCGTCGTGGGGACACCGATTTCTTCCAGCGCCCGTAAGGCAAGCGGATGAACAGAGCCCGAGGGGTTCGTGCCAGCCGAAACGGCTTCCCACGCATCGCCCAGGTCGTGATTGATGATGGCTTCGGCCATTTGTGAGCGGCACGAATTCCCCGTACAGAGTACAAGCACGCGCCGTTTGCGCATCGGTCGCTCCTGTTGTTTCTGGGTTGCGGCTTACCCAAAGCGCCCCGTAATGTAATCTTCGGTGCGTTGGTCGCGAGGTCGCGTGAAAATTTGCTCGGTTGGCCCAAATTCAATGACGGTGCCCGCTTTGCGATCGTCGGAGAGCATCATCATCGCGGTGTAATCGCTCACACGGGCGGCTTGCTGCATGTTGTGCGTGACGATGAGAATGGTGTAGTTTTGCTTCAACTCCTGCATCAAATCTTCGATTTTGAGCGTGGCAATCGGGTCGAGTGCCGAAGCGGGTTCGTCCATGAGAATGACCTCGGGCTCGATGGCGATTGTGCGTGCGATACACAAGCGCTGTTGTTGACCACCACTCAACGCCAGGGCGCTACTATGCAGGCGGTCTTTGACTTCGTCCCACAACGCTGCTTGGCGGAGTGATCGTTCCACCAGTTCATCCATGTTGCCCTTGTACCCATTGATACGTGCCCCCCAGGCAATGTTTTCGTAGATGGATTTGGGGAACGGGTTAGGCTTTTGAAACACCATACCGATACGGCGGCGCACTTCCACAGGGTCAACGTCGTCGGCGTACAAGTCTTCACCATGATACGTGATGCGCCCCGAGATGCGCACATCAGGTATCAGGTCGTTCATGCGGTTGAAGCAACGCAACAAGGTGCTCTTCCCACACCCCGAAGGCCCAATCAGGGCGGTGATTTTGTGTTTGGGCACATAGAGCCAGACATCGCGCAGGGCTTCTTTCGGCCCGTAATGCAAGCCCACTTCTTCAGCCTGCAAAACGATTTCCTCATTCTTTGGCATATCGACATGTTTGGGCTTCATTGTCTCCCCCTCATTTGCATCGGACTCGTGTCAATCCCCACAGGGTCGCGTGTCGAGAGCATGTCCTCACCCTTTCAGCCGTTGCTCGAACCGATAGCGCAGAAAGACGGCTAGCGCGTTCATGCTCAACAAAATGGCCAGCAGCACGATAATGCCTGCGGCGGCATTTTCATGAAAGGCGCTTTGCGGACGCGAAATCCAGTTGAAGATCTGGATGGGCATCACAGTAAACTGGCTACGCAAGCCATCGGGCAAGAAGGCGACATAGGTCAATGCGCCGATGGTAATCAGCGGCGCGGTTTCACCAATGGCGCGAGAAACAGCGAGAATCGTGCCCGTGAGAATGCCAGGCATGGCGTAGGGCAACACATGGTCTCGCACGACTTGCCAACGGGTTGCCCCCAGCCCAATCGCCGCTAGGCGAATGCTGTTGGGCACTGCGCGGATGGCTTCGCGGGCAGAGATGATGACGATGGGCATGACGAGCAACGCCATCGTGAGCGCTCCTGTCAGCAACGAGCGTCCGCCCGTCCACGCACCAAGCACACGGGCAAAAAATTCCAGCCCGAGCAAGCCGTAGATGATAGAGGGCACGCCCGCCAGGTTGGCAATGTTGATTTGAATGAGGTCGGTAAGCCAGTTCTTGGGGGCATACTCTTCCAAGTAAATCGCTGCGCCCACACCAACCGGAAACGCAAACAACACCATGAGCCCCACCATGTAAATGGAGCCGACAATCGCAGGCAAAAAACCCGCCCGTGAGGCACGGCGCGAGGGGTAGCTGGTGAGAAACTGCCAGTTGAGCCGCCCCAGACCATCGTACAACACATCTAGGAAGAGCAATGCCAGCGATGTGAGCGCAATGGTAATGGCAATCAAGGCGACCAGCTCGAACAGGCGACCTTTCAGGCGGCGACGGGCTAACTGTGCTTCGAACACGGTATCGTGCAATGTCGTCATTGCGCCCTCCTCTCACTCGTATCGTTGGCGGTAGCGTCGCACAATGAAGTGGCTGGCCACATTGAGCGACAGGGTCATCAAGAAGAGCAAGAATGCCACGGCGAAAATCGTTTTGTAGGCCAGCGAGCCAGCCGGCGTATCCCCAAGGCTCACCTGCACGATGTAGGCAGTCATGGTCTGAATGGGTTGGCGTGGGTCGAACGTCAGCACAGGTCGCTGGCCAGCCGCGATGGCGACAATCATGGTTTCGCCCACTGCACGTGAGACGGCCAGGATGAACGAGGCGGCAATCCCTGAAAGCGCCGCTGGCACCACAATCTGCGTAGCCACTTCGAATTTGGTGGCCCCCAGGCCATACCCTGCATCACGTAAGGCTCTGGGGACAGCGTGCAGCGCATCCTCACTCAGAGAGGAGACCATGGGTAAAATCATAATGCCCATCACGATGCCAGGGCTGATAGCATTGAAACCCGCCAGGTTGGGGATGATTTTTTGCAAGGCCGGTGTCACAAAGAGCAGAGCAAAATAGCCATACACAACGGTGGGAATGCCCGCCAGAATTTCGAGAATCGGTTTGAGAATGCTGCGTGTGCGAGCCGAGGCATATTCGCTCAGGTAGATGGCGCTCAGCAGCCCCAATGGCAGTGCCACGGCCAATGCAATGACCGAGGTCATCAGCGTACCGACCACGAGCGGCCACACGCCAAAATGCTTCTCGGTGAAGAGTGGTGTCCATTCGGTGTCGGTCAGAAATTCCCACACCGAGACCAGCGGGTCGCGGAAAAACTGCACCGATTCCCAAAAAAGGATAACGACAATGGCGATTGTCGTGGCGATGGAAACCAGGCCACACAACAAGAGCAGATACCGAATGACTGTTTCGCCCATGTCGCGGCTTCTCTTGCGCCGCAAGGCTTCGGATACAGGCGTGGATGTGTGCATACCCCCTCAACTCCTTTCACACGACGCGCTCCCCTCACTGAACAGCAAACCGACGGTATGGGGTGGAGGCCCATACCGTCGGTCATTGTACCATGAATGGCATGTATGGCGCGATGTTGGCATCATTCTTCGATCTCGAGCAGATCTTCGATCGAAACGCCTACTTGCGAGCCACCGCTGAAAACCGAACCGGTGATGCGCTTGGCAACACGTTCTTTCGCCAGCTCATAGGCACGCTCAGGCAGCCCCACGTAGCCCACTTCTTCCGCCAGTTCGGCGGCGTTATCCAGGTAGAAGTTGACAAAGGCTTCCACCTCGGGGCGTTCCAGCGCCTTCGTGCTGACGTAGATGAAGATGGGGCGCGAGAGCGGTTGATACGTCCCATTGTTGATGGTTTCGACCGATGGTTCGACACATCCATCCCCGCCATCAATCGCGACCGCTTTGAGCTTGTCCTGGTTTTCGACGTAGTAGGCGAAACCGAAGTAGCCAAGGGCGTATTGGTCGTTGGCGACACCCTGCACCAGCACGTTGTCATCTTCGCTGGCGGTGTAATCACCGCGGCTGGCACCTTCTTCCCCCACAATGGCATCTGTGAAGTAGTCGAACGTGCCCGAGTCGGTTCCAGGGCCATAGAGGCTGAGGGGTTCATCCGGCCATTCGGGGCGCACTTGGCTCCATTTGGTGATCACCCCCTGTGCGCTCGGTTCCCAAATGGTCTTCAAATCTTCAACCGTCATGCAGGTGGCCCAATCGTTTTGAGGGTTGACGACGACGGTCAATCCATCGAACGCCACGGGCAACTCGATGAATTCAATGCCGTTTTCGGTGCACATCTCTATCTCACTCTGTTTGATGGGGCGCGAGGCATCTGAAATGTCGGTTTCACCCGCGCAGAATTTTTTGAACCCGCCCCCCGTACCGCTCACACCAACGGAAACACGCACATCGGGGTTTTGCAGACCAAATTCTTCGGCAACCGCTTCGCTCACGGGAAAAACCGTACTGGACCCATCGATGAGAACGCTTCCACTGAGCCCTGTGCCGTCGGTGGCATTTTCATTGCCACCACCACACGCAGCCAATGCCAATACCAGCACAAACGTTGCCAGCCAGATGAGTCGCTTCATGCTCTCTCTCCTTTTTCACACGGGTTGTCTCTTCATGGTGGGGTGGTTCGCGCCCCATGGTCGAGCGTATCATGAGCACGCAAATCGTTTGTAAAGGTTCTGCTAAGATTCCTTTACAAAACAACGAAGGGCGGCGTTGTGCCGCCCTCTCTCTGACAATCGCATTTTTTACTCGTTGAACAACGCACCAACCGAAATCCCAAAGTGGATGCGGCGAATCACCTCGCCCAACAAGGGCGCCACGCTCAAAATCGTCATGTTGGGTAGGCGTTTTTCAGGCGGAATGGGGACAGTGTTGGTGAGGATGAGTTCAGTCAGCGGGGCTTCTTGCAATCGTTCGATAGCAGGTGGCGACAAGATACCATGCGTGGCGACCGCATACACGTCTCTGGCACCAGCCTGCTTCAAAAAGTGAATCGCATTGCTCATCGTTCCTGCCGTGTCGATCTCATCGTCGAAGATGATCGCATTCTTTCCGTCGACATCACCGATGAGCGAAAGGGCGCGTGCCGTGGGGTCGTTGCCAACGCGTCGTTTTTCGACGATCGCGAGCGGCGCGTTCAATGCCTCTGCCAAGTTACGCGCTTTCTTCGTCGCCCCCACATCTGGGGCAACGACCACCATGTTGTCCAGCCCTTTGCGCAACAGGTAGTCGCGCTGAATGTGGAATGCCGTCAATTCGTCGCCCGGAATTTTGAAGAAGCCCTGAATCTGCCCTGCGTGTAGGTCGATGGTCAGGTAGCGGTCGGCACCAGCCGTCTCGATCAAATCGGCCAGCAGGCGAGCCGTAATCGGCACACGCGGCTGATCTTTCTTGTCGGAACGTGCATAGGCAAAATAGGGGACGACAGCGGTGATGCGCCCTGCTGAATCGCGCTTGAGCGTATCGATCATAATCAGAAGTTCCATGATGTTTTTGTTGACAGGGCGCGTCATTGGTTGAATGACAAAGACATCCTGCCCACGCACACTCTGATGCAGCTTCACAAAGATGTTTTCATTTGGGAATTGGAAGACATCAGCGCCGCTGAGCGGAATTTTCAGGTAGTCGCAAATTTCATGCGCCAGTTCCGGGTGCGCCGTGCCGGTGTAGATTTTGATTTCGCCGTACAAGGTTCTCCCTCCCCTGATGGTTGCTCATCCCGGTCTCTGCATAGGGCATGATTATGGGAGTTTTGTGTTTTTGCAAAAACACATGCCACCCCTCCTTCGTCTCCTATGGCAAATGACGTTCGAATACATGACATTCGCGACTCGTTGCCCCGTACCATCTCTCCTATACTTGTCTTTTGAGTATCGATGACTGAAAGTGTTTTGAGGAGGCCTTGCAATGGTGCATCAAAAACGTTCGGTGACTCGTGAAGAAGCCCTTGCGTACCACCACCTTGGTGGACAGCCTGGCAAACTCGCCATCCGCCCTACCAAACCCCTCACTACCCAACGCGACCTTTCGCTTGCCTATTCGCCCGGCGTGGCCTACCCCGTGCTGGAAATTGCCGCCAATCCGGATGAGGCATACGAGTACACGGCCAAGGGTAATCTGGTTGCCGTCATCTCCAACGGGACCGCTATTCTGGGACTGGGCAACCGTGGCGCCCTAGCCGCCAAACCAGTCATGGAAGGCAAAGCGGTTCTCTTCAAACGTTTTGCCGACATCGATGTGTTCGATATCGAAGTCGATGAAACCGATCCTGACCGTTTCATCCAAGTCGTCGCGGCAATCGCTCCTACCTTTGGCGGCATCAATCTCGAAGACATCAAAGCGCCCGAATGCTTCTACATCGAAGAGCGTTTGAAAGCGATGCTCGATATTCCCGTCTTCCATGACGACCAGCATGGCACCGCCATTATTGCCGCGGCGGGTTTGCTCAATGGGTTGGAACTGGTAGGCAAACGCATCGAGGAGATCAAGATGGTCATCTCTGGTGCCGGTGCCGCAGCCATTGCCTCGGCGGATTTGGCAATCAAACTGGGTGTCCGCCCCGAAAATATCGTCATGGTCGATAGCCGCGGCGTGATTTACAAAGGGCGGCAAGAGGGAATGAACCCGTACAAAGAACGTTTTGCCGTCGAAACCGATGCTCGCACGCTGGCGGATGCCGTGCGCGGGGCAGATGTGTTCTATGGCTTGTCAGTCGCCGATATCCTGACCCCTGAGATGGTGAAGACGATGGCGGAACGTCCGCTCATCTTCGCCATGGCAAACCCCGATCCCGAAATCAAATACGAGGTGGCGCGTGAGGCTCGCCCCGATGCCATCATTGCCACAGGACGCTCCGACTATCCGAACCAGATCAACAATGTGCTGGGGTTTCCTTTCATCTTCCGCGGGGCGCTGGATGTGCGCGCGCGCGCCATCAATGACGAGATGAAACTGGCCGCGGCATACGCGCTTGCGGCTCTTGCCAAAGAAGATGTCCCCGATGTGGTGCTCCGTGCATACAATCTGGAAAACCTGCGCTTTGGTCCCGAATACATCATTCCCAAGCCATTCGACCCACGCGTACTCTTGTGGGTCGCGCCTGCCGTTGCTCAAGCAGCCATCGACAGTGGGGTGGCACGTCGCCCACTTGACATCGATGCGTACCGCGAGATGCTCATGCACCGCCAGGGGAAAGCACAGGAAGTGCGCCAGTTCATTCTTCATCAGGCACAACGGAGCCAGGGGCGTGTACGCCTGGTGTTTGCGGAAGGGGATCACCCCAAAATCATCCGCGCTGCAGCACAGGTAGCGGACGAACGTATCGCACACCCCATCCTGATTGGCAATGCAAACCGTATCCATGCGACAATAGAACGCCTGGGGCTTTCGTTCGATTACACCGTGGTCGATCCCGAACGGTTCCCCAAACGTGATGAATACGCCCGTCTCTTCTACGAACTACGGCAACGGAAAGGGGTTACGCTGATCAAGGCACAGAAGCTCATGCGTGAACGCAATATCCTCGCGCCCATGATGGTCAAAATGGGGGATGCCGACGCCTGCATTTCGGGGTTGACGTACGAATACCCCGAGGTCATCCGCCCAGCATTGCAAATTCACCACACCCGCCCCGAAAGCCGGCTGGTCGCCGGCGTGTACATCATCATCGTGGACGAGAAAGTCTATCTCTTCACCGACGCTACGGTGAACATCGAACCCAGCGCCGAAGAACTGGCGGATATCGCCATCCTGGCCGCCGACTTTGCCACACATATCGGGCTGGAACCGCGCATCGCTTTGCTTTCGTTTTCCAACTTCGGCTCGACACAGCATCCGTTGGCGCAGAAGGTGGCACGTGCTGTTGAATTGGTGCACGAACGCCGCCCCGATCTGGCTGTGGATGGCGAAATGCAGGCCGATACCGCAGTTGTACCGGAGTTGGTGGAAGAACGGTATCCATTCAGCCGCGTCAAAGACGCCAACGTGCTCGTTTTCCCATCCCTGGAAGCCGCCAACACGGCCTACAAACTGCTCATTCGGCTGGGGCACGCCGAAGCGATTGGACCAATCCTGTTGGGGACAGGGGCCCCTGTCCATGTCATCCAAACAGGCGACGATGTGCGCAACATCGTCAATATGGCCGCGGTCGCGGTGGTGGATGCCCTGACACGTCAGGAAGCCTGAAACATACCGCCCGGGTGGGACAAGTGACCAAGTGACAATGAACGCGCCCACGGGAGTTCCCGTGGGCGCTGGGGTTATGTGCGAGGCGAGAAGCGTCCTTCGGCAAGCAAGCGGGCTAACACATCACGCAAGGCACGCGCAGCACGGCCGCGGTGGCTGAGGGCGTTCTTCTCTTCGCGTGAGAGTTCGGCCATCGAGCGTCCCTTTTCGGGGACGTAGAAAATCGGGTCGTAGCCGAACCCGCCTTCGCCACGCGGTGCGAACAAAATGCGCCCTTCGACCTCGCCACGCGCCTGAAAGGTCTCCCCATCAGGCAGACGCAACACCGTCACAGCGACAAACCGCGCAGTGCGCAGCGGCCAGGGCAGATGCGCCATGCGAGCCAGCAATGCCGCGTTGCGTTCCGCCGCCGACACTGGCCCCGCCCATCGAGCGCTCTGGACACCGGGAAACCCATTCAGGGCGTCCACTTCCAGCCCCGCATCCTCAGCCAGGACAGGCAAACCGCTAGCTTCACCATACGCCACTGCTTTCAGCATAGCATTTTCTTCGAACGTGTGGCCGGTTTCTTCCACATCCATTTCGCTCAACCCAACATCGTGCAGGCTAAGCAAACGAATGGGCAACGCCTCGAACGCAGCGCGATACTCGCGTCGTTTGCCGGCGTTCGTAGTGGCAATCAGCAATCGTGCCTCACTCATTGGTCTCCTCGCTCTCTTGGACGATGATGGTCAATGGGAAGCGCACAGCCCCATCGGTCACCTGAACGTGTTCAGCCAGCGGCTCGACAGGAATGCGTGCCCCACTCGTCGTCTCCTTCCATCCCAACCGCACCTCATAGCGACCATTCATGACGGTGGGCGGCACAGCGAGTTGCATCGTCGTCACAACCTGTTCGCCCGGCGACCAGACGGTCGTGGGATACAAGCCACGCAAAGGACGTTCTTCGATTTTCGTAACCGTTGCTGCATCACATTGCGCCTCCTGGCAAGGGCCCACAATCGAAAGCAGCCCCGTCCAGTCATCGTCGATGGGCTGATCGACACGCCAACGCGCCAGTACCACCACCGACTCAAACACACGGGCTTCGGTTGGGAGATGCACGCCCACCAATGTGATGGCATCGCCAAAGCGTGCCAGCGGTTCGGTTTCAGGTGGGGCATCCGCCGCCTGATCGAGTGGCACTTTGAAGCGCATCAACGTTTGGGCAGCGCCCACGGGCAAACCAACACCGTCGGCAGTATCGGTACGCAAGACGGTCAGCACCAGCGCATACGCGCCTTCTGGCAGACTGGCAGGCAAATCGAACGTGAGGCTCTGTGTCAAGACCCCATCTGTTGGGGGGGAAGCAGGAAGCGGCAGAAGCGTCTGCCATGCAGCCGTGCCCAACACATGGCGCAATTGCGCGTCGATCTGGTAGACACCCCCAGGGGGTGATGCCATTTGCCACTGCAACGTGATGTCAACACGTGCGTTGGGGGGCAATTCAACCGGGAAGTCTGCGGGGCGACCATCCAGGCTCACCTGCCATGCTTGCAACGTCAGCCAGGGCGTCATCTCGATGGCGAGCGGAGCAGCCGACGCTGCTTCTGCCTCGGTCGTCGGGGATGCCTCGGGTGAATGTGCTGCCGGCGTGGGGGCATTTGTGGGCGTGGATGTCGGAGAGGTTGCGCACGCCGCCAGCCAGACCACGAGACTCAGAAACACCACAAAGATCGTTGCGTGTTCAACATGCCTCATTGCAATCTTTCTCCTCTTGTTTGGTCCATAGCGGCGTGTATTATGGCACAACCCACAAAAACCAAAAGCAAAACGGCGCACAGATGTGCGCCGCCTTCGTCACTTCATGCGCCCGTTCTCAGAGCGTCAAATCCATCGCCGCTTCTACACGTTGCCACATTTCCGTATCGGGATTGACGACCGTCGGTTCGATTGTTTTCATCAAGCGCGCAGCAACCAGAATAAGCGTGCCTACCAGGTCGGGCAACATATTGACGACATCTTCACTGAGTTCACGTTCCAGCGGCGGATATGTGGCTAGGTGATCGAGAATGGGTTGCAACTCGATCTCTTCTTCCAATTCGCGGAACTGGCGCAGACTTTCCTGCAAACCTTTGGTGATGGGCAAATCAGGTTCCATGACGATGTCGCGCCCATTGTATGAAGCGTTGCGCACGCCCACAACGAGCAAATCGTTGAGTTTACGCCCCACCAAATCCGTCAGACGCTTGATGTCGTTCTTGTCCACGTTCAAGCCTGCGGCACGACGCAGCAACGCTTCCAATCGTTTGGCTCCGATGACAGCACTCATAGATTCTTCCTCCTTGTTCGAGAATCATCGATGTACATGAGATGGATTGGTGGGGAGCGCCATGTTGCCCCCCACCAATCGAGGCATCAAGCAGTGGCCGTTTCGGCTTCTTGTTCTTGCACGTTGCCAACCTTGCGGAAGACGAACTCGTTCGATTCGTCGTCGTAGTCCACTTCGATGATGTCGCCTTCCATGAAGCGCCCTTCCAGAATTTCCATGGCCAGTTTATCCTGGATACGGCGCTGGATGACGCGCTTCAACGGTCGTGCGCCATAGACCGGGTCGTAGCCTTCTTCCGCCAGGCGCTCCTTGGCGCGTTCGGTCAAGCGAATTTGCATACGGCGGTCCTCCAACAGGCGTGCCAGCCGCTTGATTTGGATATCGACGATCTGCTTCAAATCTTCCTTCGTGAGCGGCCGGAAGATGATGATTTCGTCGAGACGGTTCAAGAATTCTGGCCGGAAGTGCTGGCGCAAGACCTCCATCACGGCTTCACGCATGCGTTCTTCATCATACACCAGTTCCTGGATGTACTGGCTCCCCAGGTTCGATGTCATGATGATGACGGTGTTGCGGAAGTCCACTGTGCGCCCTTGTCCGTCGGTCAGGCGCCCATCATCCAGCACTTGCAGCAACACGTTGAAGACTTCCGGGTGCGCCTTTTCGATTTCGTCGAACAGGATGACACTGTACGGGCGACGGCGTACCGCCTCGGTCAACTGCCCACCTTCTTCGTAGCCAACGTAGCCTGGTGGCGCACCAATCAGGCGTGCGACCGTGTGCCGCTCCTGGTATTCGCTCATGTCGATGCGAATCATCGCGTTTTCGTCATCGAAGAGCACTTCAGCCAGCGCACGCGCCAATTCGGTCTTCCCAACCCCGGTCGGACCGAGGAAAAGGAACGAACCAATCGGGCGGTTCGGGTCTTTCAAGCCAGCGCGTGCGCGGCGAATGGCGTTGGCCACGGCACGCACGGCTTCGTCTTGCCCAACTACACGTTCGTGCAAGCGCTCTTCCAAGTGCAACAGCTTCTCGACTTCACCTTCCATCAACTTACTGACCGGGATGCCCGTCCACGAAGAGACCACTTCGGCAATCTCTTCGGGCGTTACTTCTTCGCGCAACAGCGCACCTTCTTTCTGCATTTCGGCCAGTTTTTGCTCTTGCGCAGCCAGGCGTTGTTCCAGTTCACGCAGTTTGCCATAGCGCAAGCGAGCCGCTTCTTCCAAGTCGGCGCGGCGTTCAGCCTGCTCGATGGCAATCTTGGTCTGCTCGATCTCTTCTTTGATCTGGCGCAACTCGTCGATCACCTGGCGCTCGGCTTCCCAGCGCGCCGCAAGCGCCGTGCGCCGTTCTTGCAAATCTGCCAGTTCCTGTTCGAGCTTCTTCAAACGCTCTTTGGACGCCGGGTCTTTCTCCTGCTTCAACGCTTCCCGCTCGATTTCCAGCTGCATGATACGGCGGTCGAGCTCGTCCAGTTCAGCCGGTTTGCTGGTGATTTCCATCTTCAACCGGCTGGCCGCTTCGTCCAACAAGTCGATCGCCTTGTCGGGCAGGAAGCGGTCGGTGATGTAGCGATTGGACAACGTCGCCGCCGCAATCACCGCCGGGTCGGTAATGCGCACACCATGGTGCACTTCGTAGCGTTCTTTCAGCCCGCGCAAAATCGAGATCGTGTCTTCGACAGAGGGTTCACCCACAAAGACGGGCTGGAAACGCCGTTCGAGCGCTGCATCTTTTTCGATGTACTTGCGATATTCGTCGAGCGTGGTCGCGCCGATGACACGCAATTCACCACGTGCCAGCATGGGTTTGAGCATGTTGGCAGCGTCCACTGCGCCTTCGGCGGCGCCAGCCCCAACAACAGTGTGCAACTCGTCGATGAAGAGAATGATGTTCCCTTCGGATTCTTCGACTTCTTTGAGCACCGCCTTCAAGCGTTCTTCGAACTCGCCGCGGTACTTGGCACCAGCGAGCAAGGCGCCCATGTCTAGCGCCACAATGCGTTTGTCTTTCAGGTTTTCGGGCACATCACCGTTGACGATGCGTTGCGCCAATCCTTCGACAATCGCCGTCTTCCCAACCCCTGGTTCACCAATGAGCACAGGGTTGTTCTTGGTGCGACGGCTCAAAATCTGGATGACGCGCCGAATTTCCTCATCACGCCCAATCACGGGGTCGAGTTTGCCTTGGCGCGCCAATTCGGTCAGGTCGCGGCCATACTGTTGCAGCGCTTCGTAGGTCGCTTCGGGATTTTGGGACGTAATGCGTTGCGACCCGCGAATTTGCTGCAACGCCGCCATGACAGCGTTTTCTTCCACGTTGTAGGTACGCAAAATGCGGTCGGCTGCACCACCAGCCGCGCGAATGATGCCCAGCAAAAAGTGTTCGGTGCTGAGGTAGTCATCATTGAACTGACGGCGGGCTTCCTGCGCTTTTTCGACCACACGCCGCAATCGCTGGCTGACCAACGGCTGGCCTGTGCCACCACTAACGCGCGGCATTTTTTCCAAGGCGTCTTTCACCGCGGCACGCATCGCGCGCACATCGATGTTCAGGCGTTGCAAGACACGCGGTACAACGCCATCTTCTTGTTCGAGCAAGGCATAGAGCACGTGTTCGGGTTGAATTTCAGGATGCCCGTACTCCACAGCGAGCGATTGTGCTCGCAGAATTGCCTCTTGTGCTTTCTCGGTAAATTCGTTCAGGTTCATAGGGACCTCCTTTTTCCTTCCCTTTCGAGACAGTCTGGTATCTGCCCCACACTATCGCGCCAAAGTGTTGGAATTTCCCAAAAGGTTTGTTAGAAAGTTGTTGGCATGTGAGGCTTTTGGGTCCCTTTCGAACACTTGTGGCTTTTAGCGCGTTTGTGCTCCATTTCGGCGCTCATACGGCGCTGGAATGTACTGCACCGAGGGACGCTGTTGCTGTGGTTGCGGGTAAAGCGCCATGAGTTCGTAGACTTCTTGCGGCATCTCGGTGGAGACGGGCAAGCCTAATTCGAGGGCTTCATCCACCATGATGGGGTAATCATGCGTCCACGTTCCTGTTGCCATGATACGCGCCACTTCGGCGGCACGTTCGGGGGACATCTTCTCTTTCAAAATGGTTTCGACTGTGCGCGTCACTTGTTGAATGGCTTTGCGCGACACGTCGGCCATGATGAGCGTCTGATCGTCGATCTCCGCGATGGGTTTTTCTTCCAGCACTTTGAGAATGCTCGCTGCCGGATATTGCCCCAGTTGCGGGTCGACCGGACCAAGGACGGCGTTTTCGTCCATGACGATTTCGTCCGCCGCCATAGCAATCAGTGTGCCACCAGACATGGCATAATGCGGCACGAAGACGGTCACCTTGGCCTTGTGCTTCTTCAAGGCCATGGCAATCTGCTCCGCAGCGAGCACCAGCCCCCCTGGCGTATGCAAGATGAAGTCAATCGGTATATCGTCGTCTGTCAGCTTGATAGCCCGCAATACCTGCTCGCTATCATCGATGTTGATGTAGCGGGCGATAGGGAAGCCGAGGAAACTGAGCGCCTCTTGCCGGTGAATCATGGCGATGACGCGGCTGTTGCGTTTGCGTTCCATCTCACGCATCTTGTTGATGCGTTGCATCATCAAAATGCGCTGTTGCAGCATCGGTTGCAACGAAGAGAGAATGATGAAAAGCCAGAGCAACGAGAAAAAGTCCATAGGGGCCTCCTTTGGAAGCGTCGGTTGATATTACCAAGGCCAATATTCATCGGCATAGCGTCGTTCTGGTTGTTGGCGGAAGAGCCAGACGAGCACAAGCCCAGCCACGAAGCCACCAACATGTGCCCACCAGGCCACGCCGCCACCAGATTGCAACGTATCCACCGAGAGCGCGAACAAGCCATTGAAGAGTTGCGACAAGAACCAAACACCGAGATAGACAACCGCCGGGATACGCACCACTTCGATCCAGAAGAAGAAGAGCGGGATGAGTGTATAGACCGATGCCCGCGGGAACAAGATCAAATACGCAGCCAAAACCCCCGAAATGGCACCACTTGCACCAACCGTGGGAATGGGGCTCGTAGGATTGATGTAGACATGCACCAACGCCGCCGCAACGCCACATAGCAGATAAAAGAGGAGATAGCGCAGGTGCCCCATGCGGTCCTCGACATTGTCGCCAAAAATCCACAAGGCGAGCATGTTACTGAACAGGTGAAACGCCCCGCCATGTAAGAACATGCTCGTCAGCACCGGGAACCAGCGAGCCACCCCAGTTTCATGCCAGAAACGTACTGGTACAAGCCCCAACTCACGAATAGCGGGGTCAAGGGCGGGGCCCAAACTCACTTCCCACAAAAAGACCAACACATTCACAAGAATAAGTGTGTAATTGACCAGCGGCATACGGCGCGCGGGAATGTCATCGAAAAGCGGAATCATTGGAACGCTCCTCGTCTTCGTTGGCACACGTAGGGGGAGTATATCCGAAAATCATCGACCAACCAAAGCATCGGGGGAACCAATCTTTGCTCTCGCCACTCATCAACGTATAATTTGCTGTTTTGAAGAGCAGCCGAGAAGTGTGCTGCTGTCGAACATGGCTGACGAAGAAACGAGGTTGAAACAGATGAGTAACCGACAACGCACGCTGTGGTTCATGTCAGGGCTCACATTGCTGGCGTTTGCCCTGCGTGTGCACCAAATCGATGTGCAAAGCTGGTGGTGGGATGAGGGATACAGCACCTACCTGGCCCGCCACGGCATTCTCACGGCAATCCAGATGACTTCGGTGGACATTCACCCACCGCTCTACTACGTTTTGCTCTCCATTTGGGGGACATTCACCGGTTACACAGAATTTTCGACGCGCCTCTTTTCGACCTTGCTGAATGTGCTTCTCATTCCCTTCATCTATCAAGTGGGGAAGAAAGGCATCGACGAGCGCGTAGGCATTTTCGCGGCACTGGTGAGCACCTTTTCGCCGCTCTACGTCTACTATTCGCAAGAAGTGCGCATGTACACGCTGTTCGCACTCGAATACCTAGCGGCGATTTGGTTGTTGATGCGACTGGTTGAACGTGAACGCTGGTCATGGCGCACATTAGGTGGGCTTATTGTCGTTGAATCGGCCATGATGTATACGCATTATTTTTCGTCGGTGGGGATTGTTTGCATCAATCTGGTTCTGCTGGTGTTGCTGGCCCGTCAGCATGGCACACGCCGTTGGCAAAATGCACGCGCCTGGTTTCTCTCGCAGGTGCTGGCTTTCATTTCATACCTACCGTGGCTTCCATTCGCCATTCGCCAATCGATGCGCCACAATGACGAACGCGCCGTCCCACTTCCCTTCGGAGATTTCATCACCCTTGTGTGGCACTTCTTCAACATCGGTGTCCGTGGTGCCCTTGGGAATCCCGGACAAGAACCACCGCGCCCCTTCGTCGTTGCCGCCTCGGGTTGGTTTGGTGTTTTCTTCGTTGCCGCCTTTGTGTTCGTCATCGTGCGCTGGTGGCGTGAACAGCGCACCCGTGAATTGCGTTCACTTAGTCTTTGGACAGCAGCGTTCGCCATTCCGCTGCTGGCAGTCTTTGGGCTGATGCAATGGAAGCCACTCATCCATCCGCGCTACGTGATGATGCTCACGCCTGCCCTCTTTCTGACAGTCGGCACGTTGCTGGCCGACCTTTCGCGCCCCCAACGTTGGCGCTGGCTCAGTTGGGGGCTTTCGTTGGCGCTTCTGCTCAGTATCAGCGCAACGTTTGCACGCGGTTTGTGGATTGTCTACTACGACGAAGCCTACTTCCGCGCCGACACACGCTCACTCGCCCGCTACCTGGATGAGGTGACCACCGCTGAAGATGCCATTGTCTTCGATTCGGAAGATTACACGCTCGAACAGTATTACACCGGCCCGGCGCCCATCCGCGGCATCAAAATGCGCGGACGCGAAGCCGAAGGATTGGCCGACCTGCAAGCCGTCAGCGCGGGGAAAAAGCGTCTCTTCCTCATCCACTGGGATCTTTCAGTCACGGACGACAAACGGTTTCTCCCATTCTTGCTCGAAACAGCAGGACGGCTCGCCGATCACCGCACCTTCCATGGTTATGATGTCTGGGTATATGAACTCGAACGCCCAGTGGCAATGCCGCCCCTCACGCCCACGCAGGTCAACTTCAACAACACCTTCTGGCTTCGAGGGGTGTTCAGCGAGCCGAAAGCGTATGCCGGCGAAGGGGTGCCCGTCGCGCTGCAATGGTACATGCCGGCCTCCGTTGACGTGGACTACAAGGTGTCGGTCTTTCTGCTGGATGAAGCGGGGCAACTCATCGACAATGTGGATATCATGATGATGAACGAGTTACACCGCTACACCAGCCGCTGGGACGTGGGCGAAACCACAACCACCTACCATGTGGTGCCGGTGCCACTTGGCACACCACCGGGCACATACCGCCTGGCAGCCACCGTCTACGAGGAAGAAGCCCTACGCGGGCTAGACGTGCTCGACGCTGCTGGCAACCCAGCTGGCCGCATGGCGATACTGGGCGAGATCGAGATTGCGCCACCACGCCAGCTCGCCGACCCCTACGAGACGATGGCAGGCATTCCAATCCAAAAGCCACGCGCCTTGGGGGATGGTATCGCCCTGGATGGTGCTCTGCTCCCCAACACGAGCGTTGCACCGGGCGAACGCTTGCCAGTCGTACTGCTTCTCCACGCCGAGACCAAGAACTTGCCCAACGATCCATTCACCGTCGAGGTTGCGCGTGGCGAAACGGTGCTCGGAAGCACCACCGACCACGTCGGCTACGGGCGCTACCCGGTTTCGCAATGGCAACCCGGCTTCCCCGTACTGGAACGGCGCTTCGTGCTCATCTCTCCGGACGCTGGTGAAGGGCCTGCCACCGTTCGCGTGCGCTGGGGAGAAAACGACCCGCTGACCATCGGCGAGATCACCATCGAAGGGCGTGCCCGTCGCTTCGATGCTCCCCCGTTCGAGCATGCTGTGGGCCAACGCTTTCCAGGTATCGCCGAACTCGTCGGGGCCACGTTGGTCGAGCCTTACAACGCAGAAACCGGGACCGCCACGGTACGCTTGGTCTGGAAAGCCATCAACGACGCCCCCATCACCACAGCCTACGTTGTCTCGGTACAAGTGTTGAACGAGGAAGGACGCCTCATCGGGCAAAGCGACCACGAGCCAGCCGATGGGGCTGCGCCGACTTCTTCGTGGGTGGCGGGCGAATACATCGAAGATACACACATCATCACGTTCCGCGAAGCGCCGCAATCGGCGGAACGCATCATCGTCGTGCTGTACGACCCTGTGACGATGCAGCGGCTCACCACCGAAAGCGGAACGGACTCCATCGAATTGCCATTCGGCATCATGCCCTAATCGCGACACCGCCACGGGTTCCGTGGCGGTGTTTCTTTTTTTCGTTTGCTCAAAAATTAGCCGCAGCGTTTGAGAAACCTTGTATCTTGCCGTACTCTCGGCTACAATGTGCATACCTGATACCATAAAATCATCCCTTTTCGAAAACCGGTGAGATGCTATGCAACTTCCACAAACCATCGACAACCGCTACCGCATTGTCGAGCTGATCGGTGAAGGCGGCATGGCGCAGGTCTATCGTGGCGACGACTTGCGCCTGGGGCGTGAAGTCGCCATCAAAATCTTGCGTCCCCAATACGCCAACGAACGCACATTCGTCGAACGGTTCGTGCAAGAAGCACGCGCCATGGCAGGGTTCTCGCACCCCAATATCGTCAACGTTTTCGATGTGGGGCGTATGGGAGCCAGCCCCTACATCGTCATGGAATACGTAGACGGCATCGACCTGCGCCGTAAACTCCAACACGAAGGGCGTTTGCCCATTGGAGAGGCACTGGAAATTGCTCGTCAGGTGGCAGAAGGGGTCGGCGCGGCACATCGTAAAGGCATCGTCCACCGCGACATCAAGCCTGGCAACATCCTCATCGCTAGCGATGGGCGTGTCAAAGTCGCCGACTTCGGTATTGCACGTGCGATGGCCGATGCCCACCATCTCACCGAGCCCGGCGTCGTCTGGGGAACGACGGCGTACCTCTCGCCTGAACAAATCCGGGGGGAAAGCGCCACCCCGGCTTCGGATGTATACGCTATTGGCGTTTTGCTCTACGAAATGCTGACGGGGCAGACACCTTTCAGCGGGGAAGACCGCGTGGCTGTGGCACTCAAACACCTGAACGAACCACCACCCCCCTTGCATGAACGCAATCCGCGTGTGCCACCCGGCCTGGAACGCCTGGTCCTGCGTATGTTGAGCAAAGACGCTGCGCAGCGGCCTGCTGACGCGAACGAAGTGGCGCGGCTGTTACGTGCCTATCAAAACATGGGCAACGAAGTCACAGCAGCCACACCACGCATCCAACCAACGCCTACACCCCCCCAGCAGGTCACGCCACCTCGCCAGCCCCAAAAAGCAACACGCACAGGAACACCTGGGTATCGGAGTGCACCTGTGCGTGCTGAACCGCAACGCCGCGCTGAACCACAACCTGGCACTCCCGACGTTGACTGGGTCGGCATCATCCTTGGCATTTTGGCCATGCTAGCTGTCCTGGGGCTGATTCCACTCTATGCACTCGTCTATCGAGAACTCACATCGTCGAATTTTCTTGGGTGGGTCGAGACAACCCCCACCGCGCTTTCGATTTTGAAAGCAGGTTGGCTATAATTCGAGAATGCGTAAAAATTGCCGATGCGAGCCTGAATATACACTTCTCGCACAAAGGGGCAATAGCACAAAGAGAACATCGTAAAAAGGTGGTACGTAGCCTATGAATTTCCAAAATCCACGGCAAATTTTTTTGTACATCTTATTGTTTGGAGCTTTGGGGCTTTTCCTGTACAGTTTGACGAATTCCTCAGAGCCCACACAAACCGTTGCCCTGAACGCGGTGGCACAAGCGGTGATGGATGGCGAAGTCCGCGAAATCCGCGTTGACAATAACACGGCCATCGTCATCACCCGACGTGGTGAACGGTATCGCGCCACACTTGAACCGGAATCCGACCTCACCGAGCTGCTGATTGATTTTGGCGTCACCCCCGAACAGTTGAACCGTGTGGACATCATCTACGAACCGCCTTCACAGTGGGGTGCCTTGCTGAGTGTGTTGGGGTCGTTCCTTCCCCTGCTGCTCTTTGCCGGTTTCCTTTTCTTCATGTTGCGGCAAGCGCAGGGATCCAACAATCAGGCCATGTCTTTTGGCAAAAGCCGCGCACGCATGTTTAGCGGCGACAAGCCCACGGTCACGTTCGATGATGTGGCTGGTGCAGACGAAGCCAAGGAAGAGCTGAAAGAAGTTGTGGAATTTCTGCGCGAACCCGAAAAATTCGTTTCGCTGGGTGCCCGCATCCCCAAAGGGGTGCTGATGGTGGGACCGCCGGGCACCGGCAAAACACTCATGGCACGTGCTGTGGCTGGCGAAGCGGGCGTGCCCTTTTTCAGTATCTCGGGGAGCGAATTTGTCGAGATGTTCGTGGGGGTTGGCGCAAGCCGCGTGCGCGACCTCTTCGAGCAAGCGAAACGCAACAGCCCCTGTATCATCTTCATCGACGAAATCGACGCCGTCGGGCGGCATCGCGGCGCCGGGCTGGGTGGAAGCCACGATGAGCGTGAACAGACGCTCAACCAGATTCTGGTGGAGATGGATGGGTTCGATACCGATACCAACGTCATCGTGATTGCTGCTACCAACCGTCCCGACATCCTCGACCCTGCGCTGTTGCGCCCTGGCCGTTTCGACCGCCGCGTCGTGCTCGATCGACCCGACATGCGGGGACGGCGTGCCATTCTCGACGTACACACACGCGGTAAACCTCTCGACAAGGATGTCGATCTTGATGCTATCGCCCAACAAACGCCCGGCTTTACCGGTGCCGATCTGGAAAACCTGGTGAATGAAGCAGCCATTCTGGCCGCACGCCGCAACCGTCGCACGATTGGGATGGCCGAGTTTCAAGAAGCAATCGAGCGCGTGCTGGCCGGCCCCGAACGCAAAAGCCGCATCATCAGTGAACACGAAAAGCGTATCATTGCCTACCACGAAGCCGGCCATGCCGTCGTCATTTACCACCTGCCAAACTGTGATCCCGTGCATAAAATCAGCATCGTCGCACGGGGAATGGCTGGTGGCTATGTCCTCAACCCGCCAACGGAAGACCGCATGTTCATGCGTCGCTCGAAATTCCTGGATGAAATGGCAGCGGCACTGGGTGGGCGCATTGCCGAAGAGCTGGTTTTTGGCGATGTGACAACTGGTGCCAGCAATGACCTGGAAAAAGTAACCCATATGGCACGCTCAATGGTCACGCGCTACGGGATGAGTGATGTGCTCGGGCCGCTCACCTTTGGCGACACCGAAGAGATGGTCTTCCTGGGACGCGAAATTGCGGAACAACGCAATTACAGCGAAGAAGTGGCGCAGATGATCGATGAAGAGGTGCGCAAACTGGTCACGCAAGCCTACGAACGCGCCCGCCAGATCCTCATCCAACACCGCGACCAGCTCGAACGCCTGGCAAAACGCCTGATGGAAGTCGAAACCATGAACCGCGCTGAGTTCGAAGCACTCATGCGCGGAGAAGAGCCACCAGCTCCTTCGTCGCCACTCTCCCCCTCCGCACCATCGGCGACATCCCAAACCGATGATGACAAGAAAGCGGGGGGTGACTTATCACTTTCCCCATTGCCAGCCTAACTCCCCTGACCATACACATCGCGGGAGCACGTGTGCTCCCGCGATGTTTTTTCAGCCCCGCTGCTTCGTATCTCCCTTCTCAATTTCCACATGCATGTGGATACTTTTCCACACTTTTGTGGATAACTTTGGGATACCTGTGGAAAAGTGTTGGTAAATGGGGATAACTTTATGGTCAAGTTGCTGGCAAACGCACATATTTTTGGTGCTACCAATATGATACCACAAGATATAGGGCGCATCTTTCCTGACACGGTTCACCACGATTTTTTACACATCCCACAGCTTTCCACAATCGGAGAGGGAGTTATCCACAGTATGAAAAGAGCCGTTGACACAATATCTTGGGGAGAAGAACAACGAACACCACAATTTCTGCTATCGATTCGCCTCGTTCAAGCGAGTTATACACCTATCCACATACCCTACTACGTCTAAAAAACAGATATCCATATCATGTATGGGGATGAATTTGTGCACAACTTCGTTTGCAAAACACCTTGCCCATTTTCGACAGTCCGAATATGCTACTCCACACAGAAAACGACTTCCCATGAGAAAATGGTGAGGTGGTGAATGCTGGTTCTTGGAATCGAAACATCCTGCGACGAGACATCCGTGGCTCTTGTTCGAGATGGTCGTGATATCGTGTCGAACGTCGTGGCTTCCCAAATCGATTTGCATCGGCAGTATGGGGGCGTCTTTCCTGAAATGGCAGCACGACAACATATTCTCTCCATCACCCCTGTACTGCGTGACGCCATGCGCAAAGCAAACGTTGATTGGGACGCTATCGATGCAATTGCGGCCACATATGGTCCCGGTTTGGCTGGGTCGCTTGTTGTGGGGTTGAATTTCGCCAAAGCGCTGGCGATGGCACGTGGCCTGCCGTTCATTGGTATCAACCATCTGGAAGGGCATATTTACAGCGCCTGGCTCCGTCTACAACCCGACCAAGACGCCCCTGTGCCGGAATTTCCGGCCTTGATCTTGATAGTGAGTGGTGGTCATACAGAACTGGTTTTGATGGAAGACCATGGGCTCTATCGCCTACTGGGGCAAACTCAAGATGATGCAGCAGGCGAAGCGTTCGACAAGGTCGCACGTTTGCTCGGCTTGCCTTATCCTGGGGGACCGCACATTCAACGTGCCGCAGAGCAAGGCAACCCACGCCAGTTCGAGTTTCCGCGTGCGTGGTTGCCCGGGACGTATGATTTCAGTTTCAGTGGTCTGAAGACGGCCGTTTTGCGCGAAGTGGAAAAGTACCGCAAGCCGTCGGCGACGAAGACAAAACAAGCGTCGTTCATGCCAGTTGTAACACGGGAATTGCCTGTTGCCCATATCGCAGCTGGATTTCAACAAGCGGTAATCGATGTGCTTGTGGGGAAAGTGCTGCAAGCGATCGAACGCTTCGGCGTGCGTGTAGTGGTCATGGCGGGGGGCGTGGCCGCCAACCGCCCCCTGCGGGAACAGATGAAAGATGCTCTTGAGCGTCATGGGGTCGCGTTGCATGTGGCACCAATTGCGCTTTGTACCGACAATGCCGCAATGATTGCTGGGGCGGCCTATTATCGCCTCGTGCGAGGGGAGCAATCGTCGTTGGACCTCGATGTTGATCCCAACGCGCCCCTGGCACGTCCCTCGATGCAGCCAACATGAGTGGTCTATCAGGTGTGGGGGGACGTGGTTGCGGGACGCCTCATCGCCAGCGCAATGGCTTCGCGTTCTTCATCGCTCAGCGCATAGTCGGATTGCCCCTTTTCAACCGGCTTGGCGTACACACGCGTTCCGTCGCGGCTGTGTAGGCTGGTGATGGTGATACCATTCCCCTGGCTGTCGAGAAGGGCAATGGCAAAGCTTTGATTGCCGCCGGTTTCCTGGAAAGGATTGAAGCGCACGATACCGACATGGCCAGCAAGCCGTTCGACCCGTTGGGTGAGTGTGTCCAGGTTCTCTTCCAGGCGGTGCATCTGTGCCGATTGTTTATCGAGTGTATCGAGCATGTGTTGCACCATGGTTTCGATATCCAGCGTGCCGTCGGCATGTAAGCGCAATCGTGAACGGCGTAAACTGTACAGGCGTTGCAAGCGCCAGGCAAGGAAGAAAGTCCACAGCAACACTACAATCAGCCCGATGAGCAAGGCGAGCAGCAATTCGGGGGCGAATTGGGCGACGAAATCGTACCACGCTTGCATGAAGACGCCTCCTCTATGAGTGGTTGATGGGGGCATCCTACCACAGAGTACGAATTCAGGGCAAGACTTTGCGCATTGTTCGAGAGTGCTATCGTCAGCTCCAACAAAAATTGGAAACAAGATGGCTGTATGTGGGCCAAATGTCTCGCTTTGTTGGGGAAGAATGTCCTTTTTTTGTGGATAAGTGGGGCAAAATGTTGATAAATCGACCAAACATTCGATGAAAGGAGGGGCGTATGGGCGATTGGCAACGTGATGCCAAACGGGCGGCGGCATACTATGCCGTGGACCATTTTGTGCAGAGCGGCATGCGACTGGGGCTGGGCACCGGTTCAACCGTTGCCTTCGTGTTGGATCGGCTGGCGCAGCGATTGCAAGATGGAACCCTGACCGACATTGCTGGTATTCCTACATCGGAAACAACGACACAGCGTGCACGTGATCTGGGCATACCCTTGCTCTCCTTCGACGATGTACAGACGCTCGATCTTTGCATCGATGGGGCAGATGAAGTCGATCCGTCGCTCAATCTCATCAAAGGGTTGGGCGGTGCATTGGTGCGCGAAAAAATTGTGGCCAGTGCTGCACGTGCCATGGTCGTGGTGGTTGACGAGAGCAAATTGGTGCCTCGCCTTGGGGGGCGTGCGCCGCTTCCTGTGGAAGTGTTGACGTTTGGGTGGCAGTTGCATGCCGAATGGT
The DNA here is from genome assembly GCA_015487975.1 of Ardenticatena sp. GTDB lineage: Bacteria > Chloroflexota > Anaerolineae > Ardenticatenales > Ardenticatenaceae > Ardenticatena. Next base: position 3,129 of record WFOS01000115.1, on the reverse strand, counting down.
TTCGCACGTTGGGGATTGAATCTGTGCTTCGACGTACAGCAGATGGAGCACCGTTCGTGAGTGACAATGGAAACTACATTTACGATTGCCAATTTCCGGATGGAATCGATGACCCTCTGCGTGTCGAAGCAGTCATCAACAATCGCCCGGGCGTGGTGGAGAATGGGTTGTTCCTTGGATATGCCACGCAGGTTGTCATTGGTATGGAAAACGGCAGTGTGACGGTGCGCCAAGTAGCCGAAGAACGTTGACCGCAATCGAACGAAGAGGGGGAATGTGATGCGCGAACGTGTTGGCTTCATCGGATTGGGGATCATGGGGCGTGGGATGGCACGCAATGTGCTCAATGCAGGATTCGACTTGTGCGTTTGGAATCGCACACCCGAAAAGATGCAACCGTTTGCCGAGGCTGGAGCGCGTACAGCAATGTCACCAGCGGATTTAGCCTCACAAAGCGATATCATCATCACGTGTGTGAGCGATACGCCCGATGTCGAGGCGGTCATTTTGGGCGAACAAGGGGTTATTCATGGGGCGAAGCCAGGCGCATTGGTGATCGACATGAGCACAATAAGCCCCAAGGCTACGCAGCAGATTGCTGCTGCATTGGCTGAAAAGGGCATTCACATGCTGGATGCGCCGATTAGCGGCGGAAGCGAAGGGGCTGCGCAAGGCACGCTGAGTATCATGGTTGGAGGGGATGCCGCGCAAGTCGAACGGGCGATGCCTTTGTTCCAGGCCATGGGGAAGAAAATTACCCATGTTGGTGGCCACGGCGCGGGGCAGATGGTCAAGCTTGTCAACCAGATTTTGGTGGTTATCAACATGCTGGCGGTTAGTGAGGCGCTTGTGTTTGCACAGGCAGGTGGCCTTGATTTACACAAAACACTGGAAGCAGTCACGGAAGGTGCTGCGGGGAGCTGGATGCTGAGCAATCGAGGACCACAGGTCATTGCACGGGATTGGCGTCCAGGCTTCACTATCGATTTGCAGCAGAAGGATTTGCGCCTCGTGTTGCAGGCAGCAGACGAATTGGGGGTACCTGTGCCTACCACAGCGGTCGTTTTCAACCTGTACCGTACGTTGCAGCGGGCAGGCTTGGGACATGAAGGGAACCATGCGCTCGTGAAGGCTATCGAGCGTTTGAGTGGCATTGTCGTGGGATCTGAATCGGCGCTGGATGCGTAAAAGGGACATGTGCAAGAATCAAGCGGCGGGTTATCGCCCGCCGTTTTTCATTGGAACGTGTACGTGTGTTATGCGGCGAATGCGCCAAATGGCTGTGGTTGCCAAAAGCGTTGCTGCAAGGGCAAGCGTGAAAGGAACAACGTACGTATGGGTTATGTCGAAAAGGAGGCCTCCCAGCCAGCTCCCTAGACCGGCACCCAGGGCAAACGTGGCGCCCAGTGACCCAACAATCGCCCCCACCGCAGGGCCAGGAAAGGTGTCGCTCGCAATCGCAGTGAGCAGACCGCTGCGGCTTCCTTCACCAAGGCCCCACAGCACCGCATAGAGCGTGAGCACCCAGGCGGGCATGGCTGGCGTGATGATGAGCAAAATCGTGAACGCCAGTGTCTGAAACATGGTTCCCAACATGAAGGCGCGTTCGCGCCCAATCATGTCGCTCAGCCGCCCAAAAAAGACGAATGAGATCCCAGTGATGAGCCCACTGCTCCCGAAGACGCGTGCTGCGATTTGCCGTGAGAAGCCGCGGTCGACGAAGTGCGCGATTTGATGCACCGTCACCATGCGCAATGCGAAGAGGCTCAGCCCCCCAGCAAGCAGCAGAAGCCAGAAAGCAGGGGTATGGGCTGCGGCGTGCCAGTCCCACTCGTAGGACGGTGGTGGTGATGCAGATGGTGCGTGGTATGAAGATGGAAGGTCGTCGGCGGAAGCCTGTTGTTGCTCTGTGGGGCTATTGCGCAGCAAGACGAACGTCAGCGGCCAAGCAATGCCAGCCAGCAAGGTAGCAAGGAAAAGGTAGCCTGCTCGCCAGCCCCACAGATTGATGACACGTTCGAGAAGGGGGATGATGATGAACACGCCGATACCCGTTCCCGAAAACGCAATGCCGATGGCCAGCCCGCGCCCCTCTGTGCGGCTGAACCAACGGCTGATGGTCGTTGCGTGAACGGGCAGCGAAAGTGCCGTGATGCCTAGGCCTGCGACGACGCCATACGCCAGATAGAAGCCAGCCAGTGAATGGATACGGCTGGTGACCACAAGTCCCAAAATGAGCAGCAGGAGTCCCCCAAGAAAGACGCGGCGAGCACCATAGCGGTCGAGGCACCACCCCGTGGGCATACCGCCCAGTGTGGCAATGATCATCGAGAGGCTGAAGATGCCAGCTGTACTCCCCCGCGACCAAGTGAATTCCCCACTCCGAATGAGCGCATCGAAAAATACCCCAAAACTGAGTCGGACGGCGAAGAGCAAGGCGATGACAATGAAACAGACACCGACAATGACCCAGCCGTAAAAGATGGTTGTCGTGGGAGATTGCTTGGATGACATGGTTTGACCTGCTTTTGGTTGCTGTCGACTGTGGCGGAGAAGATACCGCAATGGGAAGGAGTGACAAGCCGTGATGGTCTTCGAAGGGGGCATATACCCAGGGGGAGTTGTGGAAAAATGGACGAAAAATCAACGCAAAATCCACCCCCGTGATGGACGAAAACGAGGTGCGAGGACGTGTAGTGGATATGGGGGACGAGCGAGGAAGAAAGGAGGTGAAGAGGTATCGCCGTGGTGTGAGCAACAGGACGTATCGGATGTGAACGAAGGGAATGACCAATTCAGCGGCAGGAGCAGGGGGCGTGGTTTCGGCAATCCATCGAAGTTTATTTCGACGAATATCCGAACCAGGTGTTGCAGCCGTGGCATTGGTATACGTCGTTGAACGGGCGCCCGGGGAATTCTGCCCGGTGCCGATGGATGAAAGAGAACCAGTGACATCATGAAAGTGAAAGGAGGACAAGGAATGCGACCGAAGGTCTTGCTACTGATGGTGGTGCTGGTGATGCTGGTGGCGTGTACGACTAGTGGAGAGGAGCAGAGTGAAACAGCCGTGGCGACGAAGACAACCGGGGCTGGTGAGGCAGAAGCACAACGTCCGACGGCAACGGTTGG
>WFOS01000114.1 GCA_015487975.1 Ardenticatena sp. | reverse complement strand
GCAGTGGGTGGAGGTGGTGGTGGCGGTGAGGTTGGCGTTGGGACGACACGATCGGCATCCACGATTTCGGTATAGACGATGAGGCCGGTTGCCGCATCGACATAGACTTCGCTTCCAAAGCGGAACGTGACTTCCCAGACATCTGCTCCATGTTTCTTCTCGTGTTTCACTTCGACGACCTCACCTCCGCCCAAATAGCGGCGTGCAATCTCGATGGCAGTTTCTCGGTTGGCGACAGCGACGGAGGCGGGTGAAGCGGTCGGTGTTGCCAAGGTCACCACGCGCAACGTCGGTGTGGCAGCCGGCAGTCGCTCTTCGACACGCGCAGGCGTGACCGTGGGAGGGGGTTCGACATTGCCCCCCACAGGGGTGGGAAGCTGCTCTTGCAAGGTGTTCAAACGCTCATTCAAGGCATCGATCGTTGCCACCACGTCAACAGTGGCAACAGGGGAAGGGGAGGCGGCAGCAGATGGCAAGCCTGGCGCACGTGTCGATGGCGTCTTCACCATCAAAACGCCCGTCAGCACCCCCATGACGAACGTCGTCACGAGGAGGATCACCCCCACAAGTGCGCTTCTTACCTCTCGATGCATACGGGTCTCCCCTTCTCTGGATCAACTCACTATCCGTGGGATAACACTTCTCCCACCATTTTATCGCCCTGGCGGGCTCTGTCGAACTGTTGCCCGTAAACCTGCGATCAAGGCCTCTTTTTCCGTTTGCGACAACTTAGCCTGCGGGTGCAGCAAGACGTAGTACATGGGCGGCATTTCACCTTCGCGAACCACTTCGGTGATTTCGTCCAATTCATCCTGCGGGCGATTCCATTCCGAAAAATTCAATTTTTGGCGCCCTTCGTCAACATCACGTTGAATCAACCAAGAGACAGGTGCCACATTGCTATACCAGGGCCACACCGTCTCGTTGCTGTGGCAATCGAAACAGGCACGCCGCGCGAGCTCACGCGTCTGTGGGCTATCCCATGCGGGTTCTTGCACGACAGGTAGATTGGTATGTTCACGCCCATACGGTATAAATTGGATCAACACAAATAGCCCCACACCAGCAACGACAAGGCGCTTCCAATTCTGCATGAGACGGCGCAATATGCGCATCATCTTCGTCTTCATCGAAGGTTTCCCCCTTTTCGCGTTGGTTGTCGAGTGGATCGGAAGTGGAACTGGCATGGCGGGAAGGGCACGTGTTCGCCACGCGCCCTTCCCATTCACAGGAGGGGACTACTCCTGGTCATGTCTCAGTCATCATCATATTCATCTTCATGATCCTCACGCTCTTCATGATCGTCGTCATCCTCTCTCTCGTCATCATCGTCACGATCTTCACGCTCTTCATACTCCTCATCGTCATCGTCATCATCACGCACGGCCGGTGGTGGCGTGGTGCCATTGTAGAGCACGGCGCCAGTCGTCGCATCCACGTAAATCATACCGCGATCGAAAGGCACTTCATATGCTGGCGTCCCTTCGAAGAGCACCAGTTCGGGTTGCCCAGTCAGTGCGGCGCCATTGGCAACACTCTGCGCAATACCAGCCGCCTGTGCCGCTGTCACAGGGTATTGTGGGATGGCCGGTTCTGTATTCGCCGTAGCGGGTTGCGGCTGCGCCACCGCAGCAGCTTGCGCTTGGGCTTGGGCTGCCTGAACAGCGGCCAGCTGCTCCGCCATCTGCTGCGCCAATTGCTCCGCCTGGGCTTGGGCTGCCTGTGCTTGTTGCGCAATCGCTGCCAGTTCTTGTTGCTTGGCATAGGCCGCCTGCAACTGGCGGTTGGCCTCGTCCAACAACTGGCGATACTGAGCTTCACGCTGTTGGACGATGTTTTCGACGGCCGGCATCAGCGATTGTTCGATGGCCGCCACTGGGTCCACCTGCGTGTTGGCTGCCTCAGGCGCAAGAGCTTGCGGAGCAGGTTGTTCGACGGGCATCTGCACCGCGGCAACATCCTGCGGCGGACTTGTGCTATCTGCCGCCGTGGGATTCTCCGAGAGTTGCCCCACAAGGGCGCCTGCAACGACCAACATGAATGATGTCAAGACGGCTGAGATGAAAAATGCCAACCGGTTCATCATGTTCCTCCTTCTCGCTTCGCTTGTTCCCTGTCGACACTTCGCAGTATAGAAAAAGCGAAGCCCAGATGGTTAATGCGGCGTTAGTGGATTGTTAAGGGCGTTTTAAGAATCGAGGAACCATCACATTCCACACCCACGAAAAAGCGGTCGAAGCACCTTTGCTCCGACCGCTTCTCGCCTCTTTCGAAGGGGGTATTTATCGAGGCGTCAGCCGTACCATGGGGAGTTGCGCCACATCGTCGGGCGTCAAATCGTCGAGCGTGCCTTCTTTGCGTGGCGGATAGGTGCTCAACGTTTCTTCTTGCGTGGGCGCACCCCCTTCGGGATACGCCACATCGATGATGCGCGTATGGTTGATGTCAGCCGGCCCCCCACCCAAGCGCCATTGCGAGGCCGTCGGTTCGACATCACGCACGCGCCAGACACCAGTCGAGGGGAACCCTTCCTGGCTCAACACGACAGCCAGATACCCCCATTCGGACGGGGTGAGCGCCTCGGGCGCGATGCCCAACGCTTCGGCCAACGCTGTTTTCGGAATACGAATGGTGATACGCTTTTGCGTGGGGTCGCTGACAATGTTGAGCATATCGGCAGAACCAAACGCCCTTGGGCCTTCTTCACCCGGCACGAAAATCCCCGGCGTCCATCCTTCCGCCCAAATGGCAACGTCCCAGGCATCATCTTCGGGGGTTGCGGCATTGCGCCCCGGCAAGAGTAGGCGCATCCCACCTTCTTTGGCGTCGATGTAGATGTCCACCGTGTGAATTCCCATGCCATTGGGGGCGCCCCACTCGTTGTTCAGGCCACCGCGTGTGGTGATACGGAAGATGAGGGTGTTGTCGTCTTCGGCCACGGCGAACTCGGTGATGTCATACGCCCCTGGTGTGAAGACAGGGTCGAGCGGGTAGGTGTAGGTCCCCGGCCCATGGTCGTCACCTTCGGGGTCGACAATGGTGAGGATCGGCGTGGTCAGGCCCAGATCGGGCACGACGATTTGCAATGGGCCACCAGAGGGCACGATTTGGATATCACGTTGCAAGCCCTCGCTCACCACGGCACGCAGGGGAAATGTGGCGCCCGCATCGGGTTTGCCGATGAGGGCATACGGCAAGGCCACTTCGAGCACGTTGCCCTTCACGCCCACGGAAATGGCGTCGGTTTCGTGCGCTTCATACGTGCCGCGCCCATTGGGCATGTAGTATGCCACGGCAACATCATCTCCACGCACGACGACTTCGACGAGTGCATTCACCCCAAAGCCCAGTGGTGTCTGCTGGGTGTCGTTGGCTGTTTCCACATGCGAGAAGAACGTTTCGGCACCACCACCTGGCAAACGCAGGTAGAAGCCAAGGCGCACCTCGTCGGCCAGATCGGCCCAGGCACGGCGGCCATCCAGGCGCAGGTAGAGTGTGTTGGCATCGAAACCATACCAGAGCCGATCGACCACCTGGTTGGGGGTTGCCTGTACACCGCCTTCCTCGATGAAGTAGCCAGCACCTTCCCATTCACCTGCCGCGCCGGTGCCATCGATCGTCGGGCTGACAATCGCACTCGGGCCTGCCTGTGGCGGCACGGCTTCTTCGGGAATGATGGGCACTTTCAGGAAAGTTGGCACCGGTTCACCCATCAGCGCATAGACGCGCTGCAATGTTTGGCGGAATTGGGCATCGAAACTCGCATCGTCGCCACTGTTCTGGTCGCTGCCATACCACCAGAACCAGTCGCTGCCTTCGGCGGTGTAGATGGCATCCATGACAGCCGCTGCCGTTTCGTCATCCAGGCGGTTGAGACGACGCGCGACGAATTCACGCACACGCCCCAGGTAAGTCCATGCGCGGTTTTCTTCTTCCTCACCAATCCAGGTCGTGTAATCTGGGCTGACCCACGAACCAGCCCACAAATCCTCGATGCGTGGCTGGTCGGGGTATTGGGCAATGAATTCGGACGGCGTGATTGTCCGCAAGACACCTTCTGCCTGGGCTTCTTCCAGCAGTTGATACATGGTGTTGAGGAATTCTTTGCCATCGTTGTCGTAGTGTTCCCAGGCATTTTCCCCATCCAAAATGACACTCACCAGATGCGGTCCTTCGGCACCCTGGGCCTGCAATTCCTCACGAATGAGCCGCAAGCGGCGCACAAAATCCTGTGCAGCTGCCGTGCCCGACATACCGCTGTACGTGAACCCGACCTTGTCGCTGAGCACTTTGTCGCGGAAGATGATGTATACCTGCCCATTGCGACTGCTGACGATGTAGGGGCGGTACAGCTCGTCGGGCGAGCGTACCACTTCGCGGGCATCACGGTTGAACCCCGTTTTGCCCAGGCTGCGGGCCAATACTTCTTCATCACTCGCCATCCACTGGACATTGGCGCCAGCAACGATGCCCACGATCTCTTGTGCCACTGCCCCTTCGGCAGGCCACATGCCCGTTGGCGGGCGGCCAAACGTCTCTTCGTAGAACTGCACCCCCTTTTCGACCTGGGCGATGGCATCCACGCCATAGGCAAATCGGGGTGGTAAGGGCACATCAGGCGTCGCTTCACGCGCCAGATTGGTATCCACCAGCAGAGGCAAAATGGGGTGGAAGAAGGGCGTAAATGTGATTTCGATGCGCCCGTCATCTTGCAGACGTTTGTGCAGGGGAATGACCTCGGCAATCAAACGGCGGTGTTCTGCGAGCACAACGGCCTTGTCCTCTTCGGTGAAGTCACGTCCCTTTTCGACCAGCGATGCCAGCGGCTCCTCTGCCAGCCAGTCGGGGTCAGTCCATCCCAAGTTGAAGAGCACTTGCAAATCGCGCCACGTCTGCACATCCCACGATTGCCAGGTCTCGCGGTCGTTCGCAATCTCCTGGTAGCGCGGGAAGCGGGCGATGATTTTGGGATTGATGTCGAAGAAACGTGCCTGAATGAAGGCTTTGTCCGCGTCGGTCAACTGGTCGGCGGGAATTTCGGTGTACACCTCGTACAGGTCTTTGGCCCCCTGTTCCAGATCGATCAATTGGCGCAAAAGCGAGGGGGTCAGGTTGAAGGTGGCTTCGATGGATGGATAACGTTCGAGAATGGCTGCCATGTCTACATAGTCTTTGGCGGCATGAAGGCGCACCCACGGCTTCTGATAGACGCCTGTTTCGGGATCTTTGAAGTACAGCGGTTGGTGTTGATGCCAGATCAGCGCCACGTAGAGCGGTTCTTCGGCGGGTGCGGGTTCTGGTTCACGGGTGGCTTGTCCTTCTTCGCCCGTTGTGGCGCTGGTTGTCGGCGACGGCTCGCTGGTAGCAGTCGGCTCGGGTGTGCGTTCAGGACGGCACGCGCCCAACGCCAGCACGAGCAGAAGAGCCAGCAAGGCGGGGTACACGCGTCTCATGGTTTTCACTCCTTGCTTTGAGAACGTTCCCAACATCGACGGTTCGACTATACCACAGGGAAAATGAAGCGCCAAATCATCTCAGGATGAGGAACAACGCGGGGAAAATGCCTGGAAAGAAAACGGCGCTTTTCAGAGCGCCGCCCGACATCGAAACAGGCTACTTGAAGATGTAATACGTGCCACGCTTCTCACCAACCTTGATGAGCACCCCCATCTCCACCAATTGCGCCAGGTCGCGGCGCAGCGTCTCCGAGCTGACATTGGGCACGAGTTGCTGGTACTCGCGGTTGGTGATGCGACCTTTCTCGGCTACGAATTCAAGGGCGCGTATTTGGCGCTCGTTGAGCCCCAAATGCGCCCAGCGGCTCGCCGATTCACGGTCGGTACTCAACATGCGCTCGCCATGCCCGAACAGCGTCAGTTTGAAGCCATTTGCGGTCTCCTCGAAACGGGGAGCGGGCAATCCCGCCTGCGCCATGACGCGCACAATCCGGTCGATGCCATAGCCCAGCCGCTCGATGAAGCCCATATCACTGAGCACTTGCACGATGATTTCATTGCGGCTGAATCGCTCGTGCAACAAATTCTGCACCGTCACATGGCCGGGCAATCGCCCTGGGCTAATAACTTCGATACGGTCGGCGAACATGAAAATCCGAATCTCGGCGCCACGAATGCTATAATCGCGATGTGCCACCGCATTCACAATGGCTTCGCGCACGGCTTCGATAGGATATTCGGTTTGCTCTTCACGCACCAGGCCACGCATGACAGCGCCACGGCGCATATTGTCCACGAGGAAGGCTTCGGCTTGGAGAATTTGCTGGGGGAGCGTCCCTTCCGCCACATCGCGCAAAAAGCGGTCGCCCATTTCGCGCCCGGGGTAACGTGCCAGCACAATTTGGGCGCTGGGCAAGAACCGCTGCGGTGTGTGTCCGAAAAGCAGCAGACCCGCATATGTGGGTTCGTCATCAGGCGTGACACACCCACGGCGACGCAACACATCCAGCGGCGAAAGGCCTACAAAGCGCTCGACACGGCTGGCATATGCCTGCACAGCCTGCATGTCGAGATCGTCCAGCGTGGCACCCCGCGCCGGCAGGCTCTCGAACGTCACGTCTCCCCGCGTCAAGAGCAGTTGGCGTAACGCCTCGGCATCCAGAGGTTCGTTGGACGCACCACGTCGTCCATAGAAACGTCCTTCGAAGCGGTAGACATGCGACAAACCGGCAGGCACCTCTACAACGACAACGGTTTTACCAGCGAGAGATTCGATGTGTGGAAAGGGGATCGAGCGGGTCAATGGCGGTTCGATGCGCCATGCAGCATCGAGGAGACGTTCGATGAGCGCCTGGGGATTTTCGATACCCACAACCTGCTGCTGACGATCCACACCCAACACAAGGCGACCACCGCGAGTGTTGGCAAAGGCGGCCAGCGTTTCGGCAATCTGGCGCACAGACGCACTGGCGGGCAAGTAGGCATGTCGTTCGTCAGCGCGTGGCAACATGCTACGGTTGACAGCCGTCACCACTGACACTCACAATCTCGGCCAACCGCCATTCGAGGTCATTCGGTTGTGCCACAGTCGGAGTTGCGCCTTCGACCACCGTTTCGGGCTCATGCTGGAACGATTCGAGCCGCCAGCGAATCGAGCAGACACCAGGGCTAGTGAGTTTGCTCGCACCGCTTGGCTTTACCAACACATCGATGGTGACTTCGCGTGGCTGGCGCAGGTTTTCAGCATTGGCATCGGGGGTATAGGCGAGCCGCTGCACGAGCACTTCTGCCACCTGACTGATAGGCACAGGCAAGCCATAGTGTCGGTTCTCGAAGTTTTCCTGCAAAGTGGGCATGAGGAAGTTTTTGGCGGCTTCTTTGTTGCTGTTGAGATACAGGTAGAAAGCCGCCACGGCCTTTTCTGGGTAAGGGGAATCCGTCGGGCTCCGCGGCAAACCAAACACAAAGTCCACCGACTGTTCCACAGGCGGCACAAGCGAGCCGTCATCGCGCAAGTAGGTTTCCCCGCGCTCGTTTTCGATAGGTTCGTAGGTGCGCCGCACAGCCAGCTGACTGCGCTCGAAAACCGTGCGTTCCCATACTGTCACCCGCTTGTTCTCTGGACTGAGTGGTGCAATGATACTAAAATTGGATTGGAAAAAGCCAACCAGTTGGAAGCCAGCGCGCGGCGTAGTCGGCGCTACACAGGGGTTCTTCTGCTCATCCCGAAATCGGTAGATTGCCAACACCTTGCGATAGCCGCCGAGCGATGAAAAGACGATCTCATTTTGCGTCTCGAAACTGTCGTTCGTCTTCAAGAAATCCACTCGCCGCACATCTACCTGGCTTTCACCCAGATAGTCGTTATCAGGCGTTGGAACAGAATACCGCACGAAGTCCGGGAACTCGCACGAGACCGCATCGTACATGATGGCACGGCTAGGTGCATTGGCGAAGTTGCCGCTCTGCGTGGGGTCATAGCGGTAGACGATGAGCCACTCATCTTCACCATCTTCATCGAAGTCGGCTTCGACGACATCGCTCACATCCACACGATCGGGATGGCGGTTTTCGATGAGTTGCGCCATGTTGATGGATGGCGAGGTGCTCAACGGGCTCGCGCCCCCCATGGATTCACATTGAAGCAGGCTTACAGCCAAGATAGCCAAGATCACAATTGGTATCAGGCGTTTCATCACTCTGCCACCTCGCTCGGCGGTCGTGTTTGCGATTGACGGTAGGCGTAGTGTACCATAGGTTCAACAAATTGGACAAGTGTTTTTGCAAAATTTGGAAACTTTTTATCACAAAAAAGCGCACATTCGAGGGAGGCATCTCCAATGACGCAATCTTCCAACCGGTGGCGTGATTTTCTACAACATGGTGTGCTGGCCTGGCGGCTCTTCCGCGATACGCGCGTGAGCCCCATGCTGAAACTCATTCCGATTGTCAGCGTGCTCTATATCATCTCGCCTGTTGATTTGCTCCCCGACGTCATGCCCGGACTGGGGCAGGTGGATGATATCGGGCTTTTTTTGCTGGCTCTCCAACTGTTCATCAGCCTCGCCCCACAAGAGGTGGTCGAATGGTACCGGTACCAGCTGGGGCTCTCACCCACGTATGTGGATGAAGACGATATCATCGACGTCGAGGCCGAGTGGCTGGATTTCGACGATGAATAGGCGTGCGTTTGGACAAGCCTGCTGAATTCCGCTACCATCGGGGCGGCTCTGCGACCACATGGAGGCATCTATGCATACAGGACAAGTCAAGCGTTCAGCAAGACATGTGTACAAGGAGGTACAACATGCAGCCGACTGATTACATCTGGATGGACGGCCAGCTGGTACCGTGGGAGCAAGCGACCGTCCATGTACTGGCACACGCCTTACATTACGGAACCAGCGTTTTCGAGGGGGTTCGCGCCTACAACACCAAGCGCGGCCCAGCGGTGTTGGCGCTGCACGACCACACACGCCGCCTCTTCAATTCGGCGAAGATGATGCGTATGGACATCCCCTTCACCGAAGAAGAAATCAACAATGCCATTTTGGAAACGTTGCGCGCAAACAACCTCAAATCGGCGTATATCCGCCCACTGGTCTTCCGTGGCATGAACAAACTGGGCGTCGATGGACGGGGATGCCCTGTGCAAGTGGCGATTGCGACCATCGAATGGGGACGCTACTTGGGCGAAGAAGCGATCGAGCAAGGCGTGGACGTCGGTGTGAGTTCGTGGCGGCGTATGGCGCCCGGCACGTTGATGCCCATGGGGAAAATCGGTGGGCAATACATCAACTCGCAATTGGTCGCGATGGAAGCACACGACCGTGGCTTTGCCGAAGGGATCGCCCTCGACGTGCATGGCTACGTCAGCGAGGGGAGCGGTGAAAACCTCTTCCTCATCTACGATGGCGTGGTCTATACGCCACCCACCAGCAATTCGATTTTGATGGGCATTACTCGCAAGATAGTCATGCAATTGCTGGAAGACCTGGACATCCCGGTGAAAGAACAGGTGATCTCGCGCGAAATGCTCTACATTGCGGACGAGTTGTTCTTCACAGGGACCGCCGCCGAAGTGACTCCCATCCGCTCGGTGGATGGTATCCCCGTCGGAAGCGGGCGCCGTGGGCCAATCACCGCAAAAGTCCAACGGGAGTTCTTTGGCATTACGAGTGGTGAAATCGAAGACCGTCACGGCTGGCTGACATACGTCTACGAAGAAGCCCCGGCGAGCTAGGTCACCCATCGACAATTCAACAGGCAACGAAGCGCCGAACGAAGGTGTTCGGCGCTTTTGCGTTCGTACAGATCAGTATGTTGTACCTCTTCACAATCAACACAACTGTTTTCCAAAAGGGGGCGGAGTGTTATGAGCCGGCAAGAACACACACAAGAGCGTCTGAACTGGCGCAGCGCGGTGATGACCGAGGGAGTTGCACGCACGCCCAACCGTGCCATGCTGCGTGCCGTCGGCTTCGACGATGAGGATTTCACCAAGCCCATCGTCGGGCTAGCCAATGCATACAGCAACCTTACGCCGTGCAACCTGGGTATCTGGCGGCTGGCCGCACGTGCCGAAAAAGCCTTGCGCGAAGCGGGTGCCATGCCGCAAATGTTCGGCACCATCACCGTCAGTGATGGGATTTCGATGGGCACGGAAGGCATGAAATATTCGCTCGTTTCGCGCGAAGTGATTGCCGACGCCATCGAAACGGTCTGCAATGCGCAAGCCATGGATGGCCTGCTGGCAACTGGCGGCTGCGACAAGAACATGCCCGGCGCCATGATTGCCATCGCGCGGCTGAACATCCCAGCCATTTTCGTCTATGGCGGCACGATCAAACCCGGCCACTACGATGGACAAGATTTGACGATTGTGAGCGCCTTCGAGGCAGTGGGCGAATACAGCGCCGGCCGCATCGACGAAGAAACCTTGCGCGAAATCGAGCGCCATGCCTGCCCTGGTGCTGGGGCATGTGGCGGCATGTACACTGCCAACACGATGTCCTCTGCCATCGAAGCAATGGGGATGAGCCTGCCTTACTCTTCTACGATGGCCGCCGAAGATGAAGAAAAGGTGCGCAACACCGAAGAATCGGCCTATGTGCTCATGGATGCCATTCGCGCCAACCGCCGCCCACGTGAGATCATGACACGAAAAGCATTCGAGAATGCCATCGCGGTTGTCATGGCCGTGGGTGGCTCGACGAATGCCGTGTTGCATCTGTTGGCAATTGCCCACGCTGCCGATGTGCCGCTCTCGCTGGACGATTTCGAAGCCATCCGCAAGCGCGTGCCTGTCTTGTGCGACCTGAAACCATCCGGGCGCTACGTCACTGTGGATTTTCACCGCGCCGGAGGTGTTCCCCAGGTGATGAAGATGTTGCTCAACCACGGTGTTTTGCACGGCGACGCGCTCACCATCACCGGGCAAACCATCGCCGAAGTGCTTGCCGATGTCCCGGACGACCCCCCACCAGGCCAGGATGTGATTCGCCCCTGGGACAATCCACTTTACGACGAGGGGCACCTGGTGGTCTTGCGCGGCAATCTGGCACCCGAAGGAGCGATCGCCAAAGTAACCGGCGTGAAGACACGCCGCATCACCGGGCCAGCGCGGGTGTTCGAATCCGAAGAAACGTGCCTGCAAGCCATTCTCGACGGCAAGATTCAACCGGGCGACGTGGTCATCATCCGCTACGAAGGCCCCAAAGGTGGCCCCGGTATGCGCGAAATGCTTGCGCCCACCTCGGCCATCATCGGTGCTGGTTTGGGCGACAGTGTCGGCCTGATTACCGATGGACGCTTCTCCGGCGGCACGTATGGCATGGTGGTGGGACACGTAGCCCCCGAAGCCGCGGTGGGTGGGCCAATCGCGCTTCTCCGTGAAGGCGACATCGTCACCATCGACGCCGACCAAAATCTGCTGGAAGTGCATCTCAGCGACGAAGAACTGGCACGCCGCCGCGCCGAATGGACGCCCCCACCGCCTCGCTACACGCGCGGGGTACTCGCCAAATATGCTCGCCTGGTATCGAGCAGCAGCCGCGGCGCAGTAACCGACCTGTTCGACGAATGATCTTCCTCATCACGAACTTACTTAGGGCACGGCAATCACCGCCGTGCCCTTTCATTTGGCAAGCCATGCGAAACCCCCACAATACGCTCACCCAAGGAGGAGTCGCATGATCCGCTATGCAACCGCAGAACATTGGCTCTTGACGACACAACCGCATCACGCGCTGGTCTCGGCATGGCTGGCAGCACACTGGCGCGGCGACGCGGATTTTCCGCGTCCGCATCCCTGGCCACTGTTGCTCGTTGCCATCGCCGAACACGATTTGGGATGGCACGCGTGGGAAGCTGCGCCAACCATCAACCGCCGCGGCGAACCACGCGATTTTCTAGAAATGCCGCTCAGCGACCACCTCGCGATCTGGCAGCAGGGCATTGCCCATGCGTTGCAACAAAGTCGCCTGGTTGCGCTGCTTGTGAGTTGCCATTTCACCTACCTGTATGAAGGTCGCCGCGATGAACCGCCCGTGCTCGACATGTTGCGCGAACAAGCCGCTTTGCAGACACGCTTGCAGGAGGAACTGGGGCTCCACGAAGCCGCCGTCCATGAAGCATACAGCCTGGTACGTTTGATGGACTGGTTCTCGCTGGCGCTCGCTTTGGGGCGTGCCGAGCATGGAACGGTGAACCTTGGAAGTGGTCCAGGGGGCATCCCACTCACCCTGACGCCGCTGGATGACGCCACGCACCTGACCGTTCAGCCCTGGCCTTTCGATACCGACCATCTCTCCATCCACATGGAAGCCCGCCAGCTCGCGCAACACCCATTCGACAACGACGATGCCCTGCGCACTGCCCTATGCCACGCGCCGCTTGTCTTGCGCGAGTGGCACCTCGTGCGCACAGAACGCCTTGTGTGAGGAAGAACATCATGGATCAACAAACGGATGGCCGCTACACACTCGTCCCCCGTACACTCATCTTTCTACAACGAGAGAATGACATCCTGCTCTTGCGAGGCGCAGCACACAAATGGTTTGCTGGCCGCTACAACGGTGTTGGCGGGCATGTCGAACCTGGCGAAACCATCCTCGAAGCCGCGATACGCGAAGTGCGTGAAGAAACAGGCGCATCCCCCACCACCCTGCGTTTGCGCGGTATCGTCCACATCACCGGCACCCCCGGTGTTCTGCTCTTCGTTTTCACCGGCACCATCGAAGGCGACCTACACGCCACCACCGACGAAGGCACACTGGAATGGATACCACGCACCACGCTCCACACGGTACCACTTGTGGCCGACTTGCACTGGTTGTTGCCCCGCATACTGGACGAACAGCGCGAGATTGTGTACGCTACATTTACGTTCACAACGAACGAAGTGCAGATTCGTACTGCCGAAGGAGACGTAGCGACACTCCCATTGCATGCAGAATGAGGTGATCTATGCCACCCGAGCTTATCGTTTTGCTCATTGGCGTGATTTTGATGGCGTTGGTACTTGGACTACTCATCTTTTACCTGTTGCGCAGCCGTGTCGAACGCGAAGCCCGACGAAAAGCCGCCCAAAAACGCGACACCATCATTATCTCGCAAAAGAACCCTGTGGCCCCTGTGCGGTTTGAAGTCGAAGGCGTGGTGTACGAATCGGTGGCAGACATCACGAACGAGCAACACCTGCGCATGATACTCGGCGCGCTGCGCATGGCCTACACCCACATTCCACCCGAATTGTGGGAACGGCTGACAGGAACACCTGCCCCAGAAGCGGTCTCCTCGCCCCGTACCCCCCCACCAGCACAAACGACACCGTCATCCGCCAAACGTCCTTCCCTGACTGGCGTCGCCACCCCGCTCAACAATCTGCATCCCGACCCTGCCCGAGGGCTTGCCGAACAGGTGGACGCCATTCTGCAAGAAATGCTCATGAAGATGCCCAACCCGCCCGACGTGTCGCTCGCAACGGCACACGATGGGCGTATGCGTATTTCCTACGAAGGGCGCATCTACTCCACTATCGAACAGGTGCCCGACCCCGAAGTGCAGCAGATGATTCGTCAAGCGGTGGCATTGTGGGAACAGCGTGGGGGGCGCTAATGGCTACGGGTCGCTGCAATCGCGCATGAAGCCACACACGGTGCAAATGATTTTGCAATGCCGCTTGACAACAGGTGCATGGCATAGCCAACATTCGGTATCGTCCGTGCCCAGATTTGTGCGCTGAATGGGCTGTGAATGCCGCGGAGAGTCGTTGGATCGCTGTTCACGCTGCTCGGTTGACATAGTCCCTCCGAAAAAAATCAGTAGGCTGACGCACGATGACCTTAGAAAACGAACAACACCTTGTACAAGCTCTGCGTGCTGGCGATCAAAGCGCCTGTGACGAATTGGTGCGCCGCTATTATGACACGGTGTATCGTGTGGCCTTGCATCTGACCGGGCAACCTGATGCCGCCGAAGATGTGTTGCAGGAAACGTTCATCAGTGCCTGCCAGTCGGCGCACCATTTTCGTGGCGACGCTCGCCTGAGCACATGGCTCTATCGGATTGCCCGCAACCGTGGCTTGCAATGGCAACGCTCGCAACGCGCACCAACTGTTCCTCTCGACACCGACGAAGACGAGGCCATGCGCATGGTGATTGCCGACCTGCGCCACCTTCCCGATCAACAGTTGCTCTCCCAAGAGCTCTTCGATGTTGTCGATCGTGCTATTCTCGCGCTCCCCGAAACGTTGCGCCAGGCGTTCCTCCTCCGCGAATTCGAAGGACTTTCGACAAAAGAAGCTGCCGAAGCGCTTGGCATCTCCGAAAGTGCGCTGAAAGTACGTCTGCATCGCGCCCGCAAGCAGATTCAAGAAGCCGTGCGCCGCTATCTGGATGATGCCGAATCGCCCTGATTGGTACGCCACACATCGAAGAGACGCCGCCAATCGTCAATCGAAAGGCTTTCGGCACGTTGTGATGGCTGAATGCCAGCTGCCTGCAACAGGCGGTCGATTTCATGTTTGGGAAGTCCCAACCCCGCTGCGAGTGTATTTCGTAACTGTTTCCGCTTTTGGTGGAAACCAGCCCGCACCAATCGAAAAAAGGCCTCGGCTTCATGCGGTTGCACGTGGGGCGTCGCATGCGGTTCGATTTTGAGGAGAGCGGATTCGACTTTTGGGGGCGGGTAGAACGCTCCCGCAGGCACACGCGCCACCAGGGTCGGTGTGCCATACACCTGCACACTCACAGCCAGCACACTCATGTTCCCCGGCGTCGCCACAATACGCTCGGCAACCTCACGTTGCACAAGCAGCACGATCAAATCGGGAGCGGGGCGACTTTCAAGGAGATGACGGATGGCAGCGGAAGTGATGTAGTAGGGCAAGTTTGCGGTCACCTTGTAGCGCGGCTCTCCGGTAAAACGACGCACAAGCGCGGGAATGTCTTGTTTCAACACATCCCCTTCCACCAGATGAAAATGGGGCTGGTCGCCAAAGCGTTCTTGCAAAATGGCCACCATGTTGGGGTCCAGTTCGATGGCGATGAGATGCCCGGCACGCGCCAGCAAATACTCGGTCAACGCCCCCAAGCCAGGCCCAATTTCCACCACCGTCTCCGAGGGAGTCAGGTCGGCGGTCTCGGCAATACGTTGCAACGCGGTTTCATCGACCAAAAAATTTTGCCCCAATCCCTTGCGCGGGCGCAATCCGTGGGCAGCCAGCAAACGGCGCACGTCCTGTCGTTTCATGGCACATTCGCTGTCGGGAGAATATACTGAATACGGTCAGGTGGTGGCGGTGGGGCCACCCAATAGACATCTACCCATCGATACCAGGGCTTGTAATTGTCTTCATCGTAGCCAAGGTCAATCCAGGCCCCAACCACTCCACCGCCTGTATCACAGGCGCACGCTTGCCCATACCCAGGGACGTACACCTGTGTCCAAAGCGGCACGACACGTGGATCGACCGCCACGATGCCATATCCGGCGGGCAACCCTGTACGCGTGATGCCATAGCGTGGATGATCTTTGGGCTTGCCACTCGACGCGGCGGTATAACTGGTTGCCAGCATGCGAGTATGCCGCCAGTATTGAATGGGGCCATCGGGGGTTTCAAGCGTGCGGATGACGATATTCGTTCCATAGGCAACCACGCGGTTGACGGGTTCCTGTTCCACCCATTCCCGCTGAACGATACGTTCTTTTTCAACGCCATTTTCATAGACGACCAGAATTTCACGCGCCAGTGTGCCGGGCTGCCCCACTTCACGTACCTCGAACGTGTCCAATTCCAGCATGGGGTCGGGCACAAGCACCCGCTCGAAGGGAATAGGCGCACGTTCCACAAGCGTTTCATGCTGAACACGGGTGATGGTAATTGTGGTATCGTTGGTAAGAGGTGCATCCAAGGAAGGTTCGACACGGTCCAATGGCTGAACAATCACGCCCAACTCGGCCAGGGCGTCGGCAACGGTCGTCGCATGGGTGCGAGCAGTCAACGTTTGCCCATCAGCCTGTACGCTGAAGGGCGTCGCACGCCGAATGCTCACACGCATACGAGGCACAACGGGGCTATCGAGCCGAGGGCTGACAAGATCTTCGGGGGAGAGGTATATGCCTTCTTCGCGCAATGCATCGGCCAGCGTGGTGGCGCGGGTGACGATGCGCTGCGTGACCCCATCCAGATCCACCAGCAATGGTGTAGCGTGTACCACTTCCAAAAAGGCTTGCGGCCGCTGGAAAAGCCCTGCGGGTGGGAAGGCAGTCTCGGGCGTGATGCGTTGGCCATCCAGATAGAGGCGGTCTTCTTCCCCAAGCGACACACCCTGTTCGTACAGAAATTCCTGCACGGTGGGCGCATGGGAATAGAACGTTTGCTGAACACCATGCACGTCGAAGGTGATGGCGCGCGCAAGGCGGAGATGCACAGCCGTGCGGTTGGTCAAGCGCGTTTCAGGCCCAGGAACAAGTACATCCTCAGGGCGCAACGTGATGCCCTGTTCAGCCAACACACCGGCAAGCGTGCGCTGGTGGGTGTTGATTTGCAGCGGTGTTCCATTGACAACGAGTGTGATCGAGCGGGCGCTGAGCTGGTAGCCTTGGACAAGCACCACAACAAGCACCAGCAGCCCAACCAGTGTGAACAAACCATGGGCAGGCCACCATGTGACCACAACAGGGCGTGTGACAACCGCTGTACGCTGACCTGGATTGAAGGGTGAATCACGCATAGGCCGATGGTCCGTCTCTGTGCCTGAGCACCAACGGGGCGGTTATACAACAAAAGAAGCCCTTTTGCAAAGTTGTTACCAGTGGCCAGCCTGTTCGAACAAGCGAAGTTGGTGCGGAGCATCTGGGTCGGCAATACCAAAGAGGTCTTTGGCAGAAAGTTGCGAACGAATGAGCGCATAAAAGGGGTCGTTTTCGAGACGGTAGTGGTTGAAGATTTCATCCAATGTTTCGGCACGGCAAAACGCCGACCAGGTCATGGTTTTGAAGAGCAAACGACGCCCTTTCTGTGCAATCAGAGGGGGCACACGTGGTCGTAGTTCAACAAGATGCACTTTGACGTACAACTCATTGGCACGAGGATGCGTGCGTTCTTCGGGAAGAAGGTCGCAGCGATGCACCACACTTATCTGCTCGATGCGGCTCCACCACGCCACACGCCAGCGGTCCTCACCGAACGCACTGCCCTGGTAGAAGGCAATCGCGCGGGCATAGCGCAAGGCCAACGGGGCATGAGCCAGTGGAACACGATACCAGCGCTCTTCGAGCGCCCGTTGTAGGTCGGTGGGGGTGGGAATGTACGCAATCAAAACAATATCAGCCGGATGCATACGCAATACTCCCAAGTTCGCCTTGCTCAATGGAAAAAAAGCCTCGGGTGTGTTTCAGATGTAAATTGGTGGTTGAACAGAGCAATCGGGCAAAACGACAGAAGAATGCCACGTCATTGTTACTTCAGTATACAGGCAAAACGTATCTCAGGGCAAAAAGTTGTGGCAAAATATTGAAAGCAAGCCGAAAGCGCTAGTGGGCATGTATAAGCCGCTGGCGGCGGGCTTCGAAGAGAATGACGGTGCCAGCCATCGCAGCATTGAGTGATTCGACATCACGCGCAAGCGGAATCGAAACCACGGCATGCGCAAAGGCCTGCGCAGCCGTGCTGGGCCCCGTTGTTTCACCACCGACGACGAGCACCGACGGCTCTCGCCAATCCACCTCGAAGTAGCGAGTGGCGCCATGCGCATCGGCCACGTAAAGCCGCATCCCCTGCACCACCTGCTCGATTTCACCCCATGTGAGGGCTGTGCGAAGCGGTAGGCGGAAGTGGGCCCCCATTCCCGCCCGCAGGACTTTGGGGCTCCATGCGTCAACCGTCCCTTTGGGCAACAACACACCCTCGACACCGGCTCCCGCGGCAGCACGCAACAACGTGCCCAAATTGCCAGGGTCCCGCACGCCGTCGGCGATGAGCAGCAATGTGGGGTGCGTTGGCCATGCCAATGCTGGTCGTTCGACAACAGCCACGATGCCTTGGGGCGTCACGGTACCGCTCAGCGCCTGCATCACCCTTTCACTGACCATCCAGGCTTGAGGGCGGAGCACATGGGGAATATGCGCTTCCTGCTCAGGCGTGTAGAAGAGCGCCTCGAATGCGACTCCCGCGGCGATCGCATCATGCACAAGGTGAACCCCTTCGAGCAAAATTTTGTTTTCACGCTCGCGCACACGGCGGCGGTGCAAGGCACGCGCTGCTTTGACGCGAGGATTTCTCAGACTGGTAATCATCATGCCCCTGTTCAGCCCATGGATGTGGAAACGAAAAGGCGAGAGGTTGCCCCCTCGCCTTCTGCCTACCGTCGAACGATCTTATTGCTGGTGTTGCTTGGAGATTTCCACCAGTTTGGCAAACCCGTCTGCATCGTTGACGGCCATATCAGCCAGCACCTTGCGATCGAGCGCCACACCGGCTTGCTTCAAGCCATAAATGAAGCGGCTGTAATTCAGGCCATGCAGGCGGGCGGCCGCATTGATGCGCTGAATCCAGAGGCGGCGAAAATCGCGCTTGCGACGTTTGCGGTCGCGCGTCTGGTTGCGCAGCGCTTTAAGAACAGCTTCGTTGGCGGCGCGGAAACGACGGTGGGCTGCCCCACGATACCCACGCGCCATCTTCAAGATTTTTTTGTGTCGTCGGCGGGTTCGGAAACCGCCCTTCACTCGAGCCATCAGTTCACCTCCATCTTGTGAAATAGACATCGAGGCCGGTTGTCAGGCGTGGAGGCTCGTTCCACAATCTGGCCTGACGAACACGGCAAACCATCTTACTTCCAAAGCGCCGGTGCCGAACGGCGAATCCGACGGATGGTCCCTTTGTGGGTCACCTTGATGTACTTGTCGAAGCGACGGCGCACGCGCTTGGGTTTGTGATAGCACAAGTGTCCTTTGGACACTTTCATGCGCAACACTTTCCCCGTGCCCGTGATTTTGTAGCGCTTCGACGTGGCTTTGTGTGTCTTCATCTTCGGCATAGCTCATCTCCTCTCTACACCAAAACTCGGGCTTGCGCCCGAGCAGTTTCACCGCTCACTTTTTCTTCTTCTTCTTTTTATCCGTGTCGGGCGCCAGCACCATCGACATACCGCGACCTTCGAAGACAGGCTTTTGGTCGATGAGAGCGATATCCGACAACTCTTCGGCAACTTTCATGAGTAATTCCTGTCCCAATTCAGGGTGCGTACGCTCACGACCACGGAACAAGACGCGAATACGAACTTTGTGCCCCTTTTCGATGAATTTACGCGCCTGTTTCAGCTTGAATCCGATATGATGCTCATCGGTTTTGGGGCGCAGGCGCAACTCCTTGACTTCGATTTGTTTCTGCGCTTTCCGAGCTTCACGTTCGCGTTTGGACTGTTCGTACAGAAACTTGCTGTAATTCATCACGCGGCACACGGGTGGGCGTGCATCCGGTGCCACTTCGACAAGGTCAAGCCCCACCGATTCGGCGTAGGCCAAGGCATCTTTTGTTGGCACGACGCCACGGTTCTTTCCATTCTCGTCGATCAGACGGACTTGCGGAACGCGAATTTGCTCGTTGACGCGAAATTGCCGCTCGCTAATAGGACCACCCTCACTTCTGTCTGTGCAGGTTTGACAAGGCGGGCGAAATATACATGAGTCTCTTCATCTCGTCAAGCATGAAGGGTCATATGCAGGCAAGGGGTCTGTTTGTCATGCAGGACGATGCGCTAGGCTTATGATGTCACTCAGGCGTCGATGGCCATGTGCCTGCATGAAGGCAATCAGTTCGGTGGTGATGGCACGAAACGCATCCAGTCCCCGATAGTAGACGGCTGACCCAACGCCAACAGCAACCGCGCCTGCCATCAGCAATTCAACGGCATCGGCGCCAGTCGTCACACCACCGGTGCCGATGATGGGCACATGGGGGGGAATGGCTTGGCGAATTTCGTAAATACAACGCACGGCGATTGGTTTGATGGCCGGACCACTCAGCCCCCCACTTTTGTTCGTGAGGATGGGGCGCCCACTTTCGATGTCAATGACCATGCCAGGCATGGTGTTGATGGCAGTGATACCGTCCGCCCCAGCAGCTACAACATCGGCGGCAATACGCCCAATATTGGGCACGTTCGGCGCCAGTTTGACGAAAAGTGGGACGGTGCAGACAGGGCGCACGGCTTCGACGACACTCACCGCGCCTGTGCAGCTGGCCGCAAATGGTTCCCCATAATCATCGTGGACGTTGGGGCATGAGATGTTGAGTTCTAGAATGTCGGGCGATGCTTGCAAGACCAGACGCGCCACCTCGGCAAATTCATCCGGTGTACCGGCGAAGATGCTGGCAATAAGCGGTACACCCAATGGACGCAAGCGTTGCCGAGCTTCGGCCAGCAGCTGGGCTTCGTGATGGGCGCCGGGGTTCGGCAAGCCAACTGCATTGATGAGCCCAGCCCCCCAATCGGCGATGATGGGGTTGGCATGCCCTTTGCGCGGTTGCGGGCCGGCTGATTTGGCTGTGACGGCACCTGCCCCCAGGCGCGCGGCTTTTTCCAACAAGGTGGCACTGGTGCCCAAGATACCACTGGCAAGTACCAAGGGGGTTGGCAAACGAACGCCGCACAAGTCGGTTGAAATGTCAATTTCGGCTGGCATAGGCATAGCACACGCAGTTTCCGATTGATGTCAGCAGAAGGGCGCGGCTTGTGCAGTCGCGCCCTTCCACTATGGGCAACTTTCAAGATAGCGCAAAACGGTGGCGTACATCTCTGCATCGAGTGTGTCGGATTCGTAGAGAAGACGCAGCAAGTCGCGCAGGCGCATGGTGGCATGCAGGCGCAGACCATGTGCCGCCAGATTTTCACGGGCACCGGCTTCGCGATCGATGAGCACCACCACATCCTCGACGACAAGCCCGACATCGCGCAGGTTTTGCACGCCTTTGAGTGCCGAGCCGCCCGTGGTGGCCAGATCTTCGACAACGACAACGCGCTCGCCAGCGTGATACACCCCTTCGATGGCGCGTGCTCGCCCATAGGCTTTGGGCTCTTTGCGCGGGTAGATGAAGGGCGCGTTCACCGTAAGCGCCACGGCTGTGCCAATGGGCAGGCCAGCGTAGGGAATGCCAGCAATGCGGTCGTAGGCCAACAGGCGCAGATGGTCAGCATAGCATTGTGCAGCACGTGCCAACACATCGGGATGCGATGCCATCAGCCGCAAATCAATGTAGATAGGCGAATGTTGCCCGCTGGCAAGTGTAAATTCACCAAATTGAATCGCGCCAATACGATGCAAGGCCAGCGCAAGGTCGCGCCAGGCGGGTGGCTGAGAAGTGTCGGTGGCTTCAGAGGCAGCGTGTGCGGCTCGCAAGGTATCGCGCAGGGTTTGCGCCGCCTGCGCCGGGTCGTCAGCAGCAGCAATCGCCCGTGACACGGGCACAATAGCGCGGTGCCGAGCCGCCTGCATGACGGCAACCGCATCGCCTCCTTGCGCGCCCACACCGGGCAAGAGCAACCAGGCGTCCGGTGCCAGCGCCCGAACACGTGCCACGGCGTCGGGGTAGGTTGCCCCTACGACCAGCCCCACGCGCTCGCTCCATGCCGTGGCGAGCCTTGCCACCTGTTCGTACAATGGTCGCCCGTAGACTGGCAGGGTTTGCACCTCACGTGCACTTGGGTTGCTGGTGTGGCATAACACGAACACCGCACGGCGCGGGTCGTGCAGAAAGGGGCGCACCGCGTCTTCACCTAGATAAGGGCTGAGGGTTACGGCGTCGGCGTCAAGCCAGTCGTAGCAGGCGCGGGCATAGGCGTCGGCGGTGCTGCCAATATCGCCCCGCTTGGCATCCAGGAGCACCGGCAAACCGAGCGCGTGCGCATACGCAATAGTCTGACGCAAGGCTTCTAACGCACCAGAGCCACCGGCTTCATAAAACGCAATGTTCGGTTTCACACAACATGCATATGGCGCCACGGCATCGAGCAGGCGCTGTCCCCATGCCAGCCACGGATTCCCTGTGGCGTGGTCATCGGGCGTGAACCAAGATGGGCGCGGGTCCAGTCCCACGCAGAGCACCGTTTGCAGATCGGCTTGCCGTTGGGCAACACGTTCGAAAAACGACTGGTGCATGGGTGCCCCCTATGCCTCGCCGCGGCACAAGACAGCCGCGAGCAATGCCATGCGAATGTAGAGCCCGTTGCGCACCTGGCGGAAGTACGCAGCGCGCGGATCTTTGTCCACTTCGTAGCTGATTTCGCTGACGCGCGGCAGGGGGTGCATCACCACCATACGGTCTTTGGCATGTGCCAGCAACTCGGGCGTGATGGTGTAGTACTCTTTCACCTGCTCGTACTGTGTCAAGTCGGTAAAGCGTTCTTTCTGCACGCGCGTCACATAGAGCACATCGGCTTCACCAATCACTTCGTGCACATCGTAGGTTTCGCGCACATCGCAGCCCGCATCGCGCACCTTGTTCATCAAATCGAGTGGCATCCGCAAAATTTCGGGGCTGACGAAGCGCAGTTTGACATCGTATTCGAGCAGCAACTCGGTCAGGCTGTGGACCGTGCGCCCATAGCGCAAGTCACCTACCATGGCAATCGTCAGGCCATCGATCGTGCCCATTTCTTCCAGGATGGTGAAAAGGTCGAGCAGGGCTTGCGTGGGGTGTTCACCGGGGCCATCTCCTGCGTTGATGACGGGCACACTGGCGTAATGCGCCGCAGTGGCTGCGCTGCCTTTTTCGGGGTGGCGCAGCACAATCACATCGGAGTATTGTTCCAGCGTGCGCACCGTGTCGGGCAACGATTCGCCTTTGCTGACACTGGAAAACTGCACCCCTTGCGTGATGGGAATGACGCTTCCCCCCAACCGCTCCATCGCCGCGATGAAGCTGGACGAGGTGCGGGTGCTGGGTTCGTAGAAGAGCGCGGTCAAGACACGATGTTTCAACAGGTCGATGCCGCCACGTGTTTCGACAATCTGGCGCATTCGTTCGGCCAGGGCAAAGAGATAATCGAGCTTCTGGCGGTCGAATTGTGCCACGGCGAGAATGTCTTGCTGGTAGAAGGCATTGTCGCCAGGCAAGCCCGTGAAGATGGTGGTTTCATCCAAAGTGGGTGTCTGTTGGTTGTTCATGGCACTTCTCCTTTCATCTGGGTGATTTTGACTGGATGTTCACACGTCACGCACATTGCGCCCACTCCCGGGACGCGCGAGAATCTGGCCATCATCAAACACCACCTGACCACGCAACAGAGTGCGCACCACACGCCCCCGCACACGCATCCCAGCAAAGGGCGACCACCCGACGTTGGTCAGCCATCCTTGTTCGGGAAGCACCCATTCGGCATCGGGATCGACTTCGACGAACGTATCGGGCTGCGCAGGCAAGCGGAAAATGGTACGCGGGCGTGTATGCGTCAGGTCGATGAGTTTTTCCATGGAAAGCCGCCCGTCATGAACAGCCGTCAACAGCAAGGGCAACGTCGTTTCCAGGCCGGGCACACCGGGGGGGGGCGTGGGGCTCTGTTTTTCCTCGATTGTG
>WFOS01000113.1 GCA_015487975.1 Ardenticatena sp. | reverse complement strand
CTCCCAAGCCGAGACGCCAAGCCGAGACGTTTCGCAGCCAGAACCGAGCGTCCAGCACGCCCTCTTCGAGGCCTGGGGCGCCTCTGGCTTGCTTTTTCCACGCTCCATCTCGTCTCTTCCCATCCCCCACCACGTTTTGGGTAATCACCAGAGTGATATTGTTTGCCACTTCGCTTCTGCATCATATAATGAAAGACACTCAGACAAAGATGGGCGAAAAGGGCCTCGCGGCCACTTTTTTTATGTCCAAAGGAAGGAGTAGCAACCATGGCACATACAGTCACTTTGATTCCTGGCGACGGTATTGGTCCCGAAGTGGCATTTGCTGCAAAACGCGTGATTGACGCCACAGGCGTGGCCATTGATTGGGAAATCGTCGAAGCAGGCGGCGACGTCATGTACAAATATGGCACACCCCTGCCAGAAGAAACCATCGAATCCATCCAACGCAACCGTGTTGCGCTGAAAGGGCCAATCACCACTCCCATCGGGAGTGGTTTCCGCTCGGTCAACGTGCAACTGCGGCAACGCCTGCACCTGTTCGCCAACTACCGCCCGGCCAAAAGCATGCCGGGCATCGAAACAGCCTTCGAGAATGTAGACCTGATTGTCGTGCGCGAAAACACCGAAGGGCTCTACAGCGGTATCGAGCACGTGGTGGTGCCGGGCGTCGTCGAAAGTTTGAAAATCATCACGCGCGATGCAACCGAGCGCGTGGCACGCTTCGCGTTTGAAATGGCACGCCGTGATGGACGCAAGAAAATTACCGCCGTTCACAAAGCCAACATCATGAAACTCAGCGACGGGCTTTTCCTCGAAGTGTGCCGTCAGGTGGCCCGCGACTATCCCGACATTCAATACGAAGAATCTATCGTGGATGCCACTGCGATGCGCCTTGTGCTCAATCCGCACCAATTCGACATCCTGCTGATGGAAAACCTGTACGGCGACATCCTCAGTGACCTGACAGCCGGGCTCATCGGGGGCTTGGGGCTGGCGCCAAGCGGCAACATTGGCAAAGAATATGCCGTCTTCGAAGCCGTCCACGGCTCTGCGCCGGACATTGCTGGGCAAAACGTGGCCAACCCCACGGCACTCATTCTCAGCGGCGTGCTCATGTTGCGCCACCTTGGCGAACAAGAAACCGCCGACCGCGTCCAACAGGCGGTCGAACAAACGATTGCCGATGGTGTTCGCACACGCGATTTGGGGGGCACAGCCAGCACCAATGAATTCACAGATGCTGTGATTGCTCGGGTGCAGGCATAACCATGTGCGACACTCGCCACCCCATCGGGCTTTCATACGAAGAAATGAGCACGCTGATCGATGCGTTTCTGGAAACCCTTGCCGAAACGCTCGGCGACGAAGAAGAAATAGACGTAGAAACGATCTTGCGTTTTGTTGCCTCGCTCATTCACGAAAACAACGTGCGCCTTGCCGAAACACTGCGCGATTGACACAAACCAGGCCTGCCAGACATCGGAGCGTGGTCTGGCAGGCCTGTTCACGTGTTTCGTTCACATTGTCTCCACCTGGAATGCCATGCTACAATACAAACATGGCTTCGAAAAAAAGCAGACGCTCTCCAACCAAAAAACGCCCTTCTCGCCAACGGCGCCGCAAACGGCAGCGCCGTTTTCATCTCTCGTTCACCACCATCATCGACGGTGCGGCGCTGCTGCTGATGCTGGTGGGGGTGCTCAGCATCGTTGCATTGATGAGCCCCACCCACAGCCCACTGGTTGCCCGCTGGGTCGCCTTCTGGCAAACATGGCTGGGGACGGGGCGTTGGTTGGCCCCACTGGCCTTCATCGGCACCGGCACGTGGTTGCTGGCGCCACGCCTCGACTGGCCAGACGTTCGCCACCCGCGCGTTCTGGGCGGGCTGTTCGGCGGAAGCCTCCTTGTGCTGATTGCGCTTGAAGTCGCAGGCGATGATGGCGGGCGTATTGGCGCCCAACTGACGCACTGGTTTCTGTTGGCGTTTGGGCGCTGGGGAACATGGCTCATGCTCGTGGTGGTGGCGCTCTTGCTCATTCGCTGGGTCAGCGCTCGCCCCTTGCACACGTTCATCCCCTCGCTCCCCTCCCTCCACCTGCCCACTATTCTCAACACCTGGTGGGCAGTGCTGTCTCATGCCCTGGCACACATAGCCAGGCTCATCACCAATCTGGCACACGCCATTCATGCATGCGTGCGCCGCATGCGTACACCGCGCCTCTCTCTTCCCACCGTCATCCCGATTCACCACGCGACACATCGGCCCGCCAACGAAGAAGCCCCTTGGCCTCTGCCGCCCTGGGAAACGTTTTTGCGCGAAGACGACGCAAGCACCTTCGACCCACTCTCCATCCGCACCAAAACACGCATCATCGAAGAAACCCTGGCGCATTTTCACGTGCCCGCCCGTGTTGTCGAAGTCCAGCGGGGTCCCCGTGTCACCCAATTTGGGGTCGAACCGGGGTACATCGAACGGGTTGTGCGTGGCGAAACCCGCCGCCAAAAAGTGAAAGTGCGTGCCATCACTCGCCTGGCGAACGATTTGGCGCTCGCACTCTCTGCGCCACGTATTCGCATCGAAGCCCCTGTGCCGGGCAAACCCATCGTCGGCATCGAAGTTCCCAACGACCATGCCGATATTGTCACGCTGCGCGGCGTCATGGAATCGCCCGAATTCCAGCGCCTGCGTAGCCCGCTTCGGCTGGCATTGGGGCGCGATGTGAGCGGCGCACCGTTGGTTGCCGACCTGGCCAAAATGCCCCATCTGCTCATCGCTGGCGCCACTGGCAGTGGCAAATCAGTTTGCATCAACACCATTCTCACCTGTCTGCTTTGCCACAATGCGCCCGACCGACTCAATCTCCTGCTCATTGATCCGAAGATGGTCGAACTGAGTACCTACAATGGCATTCCCCATCTGGTAACGTCGGTTATCACCGACATCGATCACGTGATCCCAGCCTTGCGATGGGCAGTTGCCGAAATGGAACGGCGCTACGTACTGTTCAGCGCCGTGGGTGCACGCCATCTCGAAGCATACAACCGCACAGCACGCGAGCGAGGCGAGCCAACGTTGCCTTACCTGGTCATCGTCATCGACGAACTGGCCGACCTCATGCTCACTGCCCCCGACGAAGTCGAATACAACATTACCCGCCTGGCACAAATGGCTCGCGCAACGGGAATCCACCTCATCGTGGCAACCCAGCGCCCCAGCGTCAACGTGATTACCGGACTCATCAAAGCCAATTTTCCGGCACGTATCGCGTTCGCCGTCGCCAGCCAGATTGATAGCCGTGTCATTCTGGACAAACCAGGTGCGGAAACCCTGCTCGGCAGTGGCGACATGCTCTACCTCGGCGCCGATGCGTCAATCCCCAAACGCGCACAAGCCTGTTACGTCAGCGATGAAGAATTGCAGCAACTCATCCTGTTCTGGCAAACCGCCGCCGCCCAGCGTCCAGCAGCTCCCAAAGAAAAACGGCGCCCCACCCATTTGGTGGATGCGCCACCCGAAGGCCCGTTGATGCAACAATCGTTGTGGGATGCACTGCCCGCCGACGACTCCGAACCCGACCCGCTGCTTCCGCAGGCACGGCTGCTCACCAGCCAGTACGCACGCCTCAGCCCACGGCTGATTCAGCATCGGTTGCGCGTCAGCCTGGCACGCGCTGAACGTCTCTTCAACCTGCTTGTTCGCGAAGGTCTGCTCGATCCACGCACCGGCATGGTGCGCAAACAAGCCACCACGCCGGATGAACACGCCTGATCCTTAGGCGTCGGCTTCGACATCCACAACGTCGGGCTCTTCCTGCTCGGGAATATTCCACTTCAATTGGAATTCGAGCTCCTCGCCATCCTCAGCACGTTCATGCTCGATGCTGATGATCGCATCGCGCGGGACGTAGATCCGCTCACCCGCCACCTGAATGACGAAAGGTTTGTTGGCTTCCAGTGCATCGGCCAAGCGGCGCAGTTTAGCAACAAACTGCTTCACCGAATAGACTTTTTCGACATCGCGGTTCGGTTTTGAGTTCATAAAAGCCTCCTTCCGTATGGGGGCTCTGCCCGAGAGCGCTGGCAGAACGTTCGATTTATGTTGCTACAACTTCAATATGGCCAGGCCTGCCGTCAACAATCTCTCCTATGACAGCACGAGTCATCACACCACGGGCCTCCAATGCTTCCAACAATGCCGCTGCACGTTCAGCTGGCACGGCGATGAGCAAACCACCGCTAGTTTGCGCATCGCACAGCACAATTTGCTGCTCCCACGTCAATGCCTTGTCCCACGTGATCGCACCAACTTCTGTCGTCAAATAGCCAAACGTACTTTGCGACCCACCGGGCACCACATTTTGCGCTGCCAGTGGCCACGCCGCTTCCAGCACAGGCACGTCTGCTGCCACCACCCGTGCGGCTCTTCCGCTTGCCAGCAACATCTCATACAAATGTCCCAACAGGCCATAGCCGGTGATATCCGTAGCAGCATGCACGCCAACCGCTTGCATCGCTTCCGAAGCAGCACGGTTGAGCGTTGCCATCACCTGGACGGCTTCGCGCAGCGCCTCGTCGGGCAGAATGCCACGCTTATGCGCCGTCGTCAGAATCCCCAATCCCAGCGGCTTTGTCAGCACCAGCAAATCGCCTGGACGTGCCCCCTGGTTACCGACCAGTCGTTCGGGGTGTACCACTCCCGTCACAGCCAGCCCGTACATCGGTTCTGGGCCTTGCACGGTGTGCCCCCCGAGAATGGCAACCCCCGCCTCACGAGCCACCTCGGCCCCACCACGCAACATCTCCACCAACACCTCAGTGGGTACCCCCTTGGGGAAACTGACCACATTCAACGCCGTACGTGGGATTGCCCCCATGGCGTAAATATCGCTCAAACTATTCGCCGCGGCAATACGCCCGTAGTCGAAGGGGTCATCCACCACAGGCGTAAAGAGATCCACACTCTGCACCAGCGCGACATCGTCGCTCAAACGGTAGACGCCAGCATCAGCCGGTACCGCCGTACCGACGAGCACGTCCGGATCTTCGATTGTCGGAAGTTGGCGCAGCACGTGCGCCAGGTCGGCCAGGCCGACTTTGCTGGCTCAACCAGCGCAAGCAACCAGCTGGGTCAGGCGAACGTCTGCCATCACAAGCCTCCTCGAACAAGTTGGAAGGTGTTCAGACCATAAACGAAAGCGCCTGCGTGTCAATTTTCTTTCCAAAAAACACTTGGTCGCAAAGACGGCTTTGTGCTATACTGCCCTACGAGCCAAAGACAACACGTTGGTTGGATCTTGTATCGAAGAGGTGAATTCATGGCTGGACACTCGAAATGGGCAAACATCAAACACCGCAAAGCCGCCGTCGATGCCAAGAAAGGCAAAATCTTCACGAAACTCGCACGCGAAATCGAAACGGCGGCACGATTGGGTGGGGGCGACCCGAACTTCAACTTCACGCTCCGCATGGTGTTGGAAAAAGCCCGCGCCGCCAACATGCCCAAAGAAAACATCGAACGCGCCATCAAACGTGGGACGGGCGAGCTGGAAGCCGAAGCGCTTGAAGAAATCTGGTACGAAGGCTACGGTCCCGGTGGCGCGGCTTTCATGATCAAGGTGCTAACCGACAATCGCAACCGCGCCGTGGGCGAAATTCGTTCTACTTTGCGCAAGCATGGCGGCAACCTTGGCGAAAGCGGGTCGGTGGCGTGGCAATTCGAGGAAAAGGGCGTCATCACTCTCCGTGCCGAAGGGCAAGACCCCGAAGAATTGATGCTGCTGGCCATCGATGCAGGGGCTGAAGACATCGAAGAAGCAGGCGAAATCATTCAGATTTACACCAGCCGCAACGACCTGCAAAAAGTACGTGAAGCCCTCGACGAATACAACCTGCCCATCGAATCGGCTGAGCTGCAAATGGTGCCCACGAACATGCTGGAACTCGACCCGGAGACGCAGGTCTCGGTTGCCAAACTCATCGAAGCCTTGGAAGACCTGGACGATGTGCAACACGTCTTCGTCAATGTGGACTTCGATGAAGACGTTTTGGAGCAGTTCGCCGCGTGAGCATTTTTCTTGGTATTGACCCCGGTACCGCTCTCACCGGGTGGGGTATTGTCGAAGGCAATGGCGTCGATGTGCGCCTTGTAGCCTATGGCGTCATTCGTACCCCAGCCAAACAACCATTGTCGGATCGCTTGCTCACCATCTACCAGGAAATGCAACGCCTGCTCGACACCTACCAGCCCGACCAGGCGGCTGTCGAGCAGGTCTTTTTTCGTAAGAACGTCAGCACAGCACTTTCCGTGGGACACGCACGCGGTGTCGTTTTGCTGGCATTGGCACAAGCCCGTGTCCCTCTTGTCGAGTTCAAACCAACCGAGGTAAAGCAGGCCATCACTGGCTATGGTGGCGCAGACAAACGCCAAATGCAAGAGATGGTGCGCCTCCTCCTCGGCATGAACGACATCCCGCGCCCCGACGATGCGGCTGATGCACTCGCTATTGCCATTTGTTGCCATAACCACGTTGGCGCCCGCTGGTCTTGATAGCATCTTTCCATGCCAGTGTGGTGGAATGGCCCAAATGGGTATTGACAATTCAAGAGCCACCTGTTAGACTGCCGCGCGAACCTTGCAAACTTGAAACGGCGCAGGACCTCTTATCAAGAGGGGTGGAGGGACCGGCCCTGTGAAGCCCCGGCAACCAGCCTGCTTAGCCAGGCCAGGTGCCAATGCCGGCAGAAGCGCTTGCTTCTGGACGATGAGAGGGGATGCTGAAACACGCACCCCCATCACGCCAGATGGGGGTTTTTGTTTCTCCCCTCGCGTCGCGAGGGTATTTTTTTGCCACCGGTTCCCCACATGTGCGCCCCACCCACCAAAAGAGAGGGAGGATTGTCCATGCCAACGTTTGCTCAAGCACTCCGTTGCCGCGTGTGCGGCGCTACCCAACCACTTGAAGCGGCCTATGTCTGTGAAGAATGTTTTGGGCCGCTCGAAATCTGGTACGACTACGACGCCATCGCCGCCCACATTTCCCGCGAGGCAATTGCACAAGGCCCCCAAACCTTGTGGCGATACCGCCCCCTGCTCCCTGTGCTGCATGACGAAAGCCACGTGGTGGATATCGGCACCGGGTGTACCCCGTTGCTCCATGCCGAACGCCTGGGCGAACGTCTGGGACTGCGTCGGCTCTACATCAAAAATGATGCCGTCAACCCTTCGTATTCCTTCAAAGACCGCGCCGTGAGTGTTGCTACCACAGCCGCCCGCGATTTGGGGTTCGAGACACTAGCATGTGCCAGCACCGGCAACCTGGCCAACAGTGTGGCCGCCCATGCTGCCCGTGCCGGTATGCGTGCCGTTGTCTTCATTCCCGCCGACCTGGAACCCAACAAAATCCTGGCATCAGCGGTCTATCGTCCGACCATTGTCGCCGTGGATGGCACCTACGACGATGTCAATCGCCTGGCAGCCCTGGTTGCTGAAGCCTATGGCTGGGCATTCGTCAACGTCAACCTGCGCCCCTTCTACGCCGAAGGTGCCAAAACGCTGGCCTTCGAGACTGCCGAACAACTTAGCTGGCAAGCCCCCGATCACATCATCGCCCCAATGGCCAGCGGAGCGTTGCTCTGCAAACTGGCCAAAGGATTCCGCGAATTGGCACGGGTGGGACTCATCGAAGCAAAAACAGTACGTGTCTCAGGGGCTCAGGCGTTGGGCTGTTCTCCCATTGTTGCCGCCTACGACGCTGGCACCGATCAGGTCATTCCTCAAAAACCCAACACCATCGCCAAATCACTGGCTATCGGTGCACCCGCCGACGGGCCGTTCGCCATCCACGAAATTCGTACGTCGAATGGCGCTGCGGTTGCCGTGACCGATGAAGAAATCATCGAAGCCATTTTCCTGCTGGCCGAAACCGAAGGCATCTTCACCGAAACAGCCGGGGGTGTCACCGTGGCCGGGCTGAAACGTCTAGCCGAACAGGGGCGCATTGCCTCCGACGAAACCGTTGTGGTTTACATCACTGGCAATGGTCTGAAAACGCCCGATGTCCTTGCCGGGCGGTTCGAGGTTGTGCATACCGCACCAACTCTCGCTGCACTCGAACAAGCACTGGGCACAGGAGCCTACGCCACGGTGTAGAAGCGCTCTATTCGCATATGACTGGCACCTGGGGCTCCAGTGGAGCCCCAGATTTTGCTTGGGGAAAACGTTTAGTAAGGTGTAACATTGCATTTTTGAAGTCGTTCATTTATAGTACAGATCGGAAGAGCCCGTTTTCCCCCTATGGACTATGGAGGCACACGATGAATGATGTGCGAGTCGATCTCCTGCGAGCCCAAATCGAAGCATTGCAAGGGAAGATCCAACTCCTGCAACAAGGCGTCTATATCGATGAAGAAACCGGTGTTTACAATCGGCGTGGGTTAGCCGAGTTGGGAACACGTGAAGTGCAGCGTGCCAAGCGCTACCAACGCCCCATGACCGTTATTGCTGCCGGGATCGACCAGTTCGAGCGTATCGAACAAGTGTATGGGCCAATGAGTGCCAAAACCGTCATTGCCGAAACTGCTGAGGTACTCAACGAGGCCCTGCGCACGACCGATATCATCGGGTATTTCGGTGATGGCACCTTCATCCTCGTCCTGCCGGAAACCAACGCGGCCGGGGGGCAATACGTTGCCGAGCGTCTGGTAGAAACGATTGCCAACAAAATCTTCATTGTGGGCAGTGCACGTGTGCGCATCACCATCAGTGTCGGCATGAGTGTGTACGCACCGGCAGAAACCAACGACCCGATCGACTTCGAAACACTCCTGCGGCGAGCGCTGGTTGCAATGGAAGAAGCGCATGCATCAGGAAAAGGGGTGATTGTGGTATGGGTGCCCACGTTGGGCGAAGAACCGCTTATCGAATTCTAAAAGGCGTGCCATTTGCTATTATTCAGCCCCCTTGATGGGGGCTTTTTTTCATTTTTCAGCCATGTCCCATGTGGCATCACCGTAAAAGTCGCCGTACTCGCGCGATAGAAACGCCTCGATGTGGGAGCGAATATCCCCAAGCCAGAACGATGGCCCATGCCCCGGATGGCAACGTGTATCATCTGACCACGTGAGAACAATCTCGCGCAAGGTGTGGCATGTTTGCCGAAACGCCTCAGGCGACCATGTTTTGCCCGGTCCACCTTCAAACAATGTATCTCCCACAACGGCATCGACGCCATCGACGTCCAGAAAGCAAAGCATATCTTCGGTATGCCCAGGCGTGTGCACAACGCGCAAGCGCCCTTCCCCCACAGGCACGATCTCACCATGCACCAGTACACCATCCTGGCGGATATCCACGCCCTGCCAATGCGGGCCAGCATGTGCCATCACAGGTACCCCTAGGCGCGAACGCATCTCATCGAGGGCGCCAATGTGATCGGGGTGGGTGTGCGTCAGCAGAATGGCTTGTGGGGTGGTTCCAGCCACCAATCGCATCAATGTTTCCGGCTCGGCACCGGGGTCGATCAAAACGCTGGCGCCGCTCCGCGGGCAGACAAAGGCATAGGCGTTCATCGGCCAAGGACCAACGCTCACCGCACGCAGCTCAAGCATGAAAGCCCTCCTTGTCGATTAGCCCAATCCACTTCGACGAAGCCAGAAATGTTTGAGCCGTCTACTCCACGAGTGGGGCTCTTGCCAGGTGTACCAATCGCGTGCTAATCCACACAAAAAAGCTACGTATGCCTCGTGCGTCAGCGGCATACGGCCAGGACGCAACCATTCCGCCACCCACACCTGCGTTTCATCCTGTTGCAAGCGGCCACTCAGCAACGAAGCATGCCGAGCATCGGCCAACACAGCACTGGGTGCTCCGCTAAAGGTGAGGTCCACAAAATAGGGCAATTGTTCGAGACGCTCGTACCAGATGGCGGCTTCTGTCCAGCCGCCGGCATGGCTGGGTATCTCCGAAAGGAGGGCACGCGGTTTGCGCCAGTCACTGACATGCCGCACGACAAACCAGAGCCCATCTGCCGAATAGGTCGCCACCGGGAATGAGCCGTTTTGGTCGAAAAAATCGAGGACGTGCGCTTCTTCCAAGGCTCGCAGGGTATGCAAAAGCGGCAAACGCCATTGGGCGTGTTGCAAATAGCGCATACCACCAGGTGGAGCAACAATGGCAAGTTGAATGTTGGCCTGCTTGGCACGTTTGCGCAAAGTAGCTCGCCGCATGAAGAGTATTTGCATCCGGCGCAAGACATGGCCAAGTACATCTCCAAAGGGGAACCCGATATCATCGGTGTCAGGTGGCGCCCCTTTCATCCATGCTGGCGCCAGAATGAGGAGCAACTCTCGCCATATGCCACGACGAGGCGCCTCTGGTTCCTCCGGCACAGACAAATCACAGGCCTGCAAAAAGGCGCGAATACGTGGCCAATACTGACGAGAGTTTCCCACAGCTCGAGCTCCTCTACTTCGATCTGCCCACATTCTAGCCACGCCCTTGCAATTGCCAATAGACGCACCTCACAGAAAAAGCCTGCCCTTTGTGTGGCAGGCTTTCGTCACCATCCTGGCGAGTTGGTTAT
Source organism: Ardenticatena sp. (assembly GCA_015487975.1). GTDB lineage: Bacteria > Chloroflexota > Anaerolineae > Ardenticatenales > Ardenticatenaceae > Ardenticatena. The sequence goes on along the minus strand of WFOS01000113.1, from coordinate 13,819 downwards.
GAGGTACCGGGCGGGCGAGTCGGCGGCTGCACATGCTCGAAGGGGGTTGGCTGGACGGTGTTCAACATATTCTTCAAGGTGTTGGCATCCACAGCCACCTCGTCGGCTTTTTGAGACGCTTCATCAGTGCCACCCGTTACCGAATCGACCACACGCATCAGGGTTTTATAGACAGCGCTTTGCCACAAACCAAACGCCAGTGCAATCAGGCTGAGGACTGGGCTGGTTGCCGTGATGACACGCTGAGCTGGGTCCAGCAACTGGGTGGTTTGCACGATGGATTCGACGACGAAGAAACCACCAACAAAGAGGAAATAGACAATCGCCCCCAGGGCAGCGCCCATGAGAGGATGCGCCCAGTAGTGAATGTTGTAGAGTGGGTCGAATTCGCGGTGGGCAACATAGTTACGCAAGGTGTAGAGTGCGCCAATTGCCCCCCCAATGCCTCCCCATACCATGGTGTTCCAGGGCAAAAAGTACATGGCCATGGACATGGGGACAGGATTGCCCTGCACATCGGTGAGCGGTTGAGGGTAAAGCGGCTGAAAACCATGCGCCGCCAACCATTCGGCAATGGCGCGGTCGAAAATAGCGAGCGCAAAGAACAACACCAGCATGCCAATGTTGAAGGCAAAAAGTGGTTTGGCATATTTGGCAGCGGCGCGCTCGCTTTCCTCTGCCCGCCGAAGCAAGATTCGCACTTCTTTGACACGCAGTTCGGCTTCGGGGAAGCGCCCCGGTTCAGCCAGGACGATGGTTTGGGCCTCATTGAGTTTTTGCAAGGCTTGCGTGGAAAGGTCGCGGCTCACGCTGAGTTTTTCCTCGACTTCGTCATACAAGCGACGAATTTCTTGCAAAAGCGCCATCCGCATTTCGTTCGTTACTTGACTGGCAATGATGGCTTCTTGCCGCGTGTCCACCGGGTACGCTGGAATAGGACGCGGCTGTGGGCGCTCGACTGGCGCAAAGGGGTCGGTAGGCGGTATCCACCGTTCGGGGGCTTCGATAGATGGCAATGGGCTTTCAGCTGCCTCTTGTTCCGGGAAGGGGTCCGACTCGGTGGGAAGGCCGTCCGTATCGGGAATGATCGCTGTTGCTTCATCTTCTGCTGGTTCGACAGAAGCCCAATCGACTTCAAAAGGCGAAGCCGTAGGTTCAAGTGGTGTAGCGTCGGCGCTGGTGGGTGCCGGCGGTTCGTCCATAGGGGGTGGCTGGACCTCGTCCCATGGAAAGGCGTCAGCGACGGCATCTTCGGGGGAAGGGGCACCGCCTGAATCGCGCGAAGAGCCCGTTTCATCCCACGGCTGCGGGGCTTTGACATCATCGGGCTGTGGTGTTTGGTTGTCTGGACGATTGGCAGCCATAGCATTTCTCCCTTCGCTCAGTCTCGACACCACATTGGTGGCTTTCAGCGTTCCCCATGCAGGGGGTTATTCCCATTCGATAGTCCCAGGCGGCTTGCTGGTAATGTCGTACACAACACGATTGACGCCAGGCACTTCGTTGACGATGCGGGTGCTCATACGTTCGAGTACGCCGTAGGGCAACCGTGCCCAATCGGCGGTCATTCCATCTTCGCTCGTCACGGCACGTATGGCCACCACATGGCCATACGTGCGGCCATCACCCTGGACGCCCACGGTTTTGAGCGGCGTCAGCACGGCGAAGTATTGCCACACATCACGGTTGAGCCCGGCGCTTTCGATTTCTTCACGCACAATTGCATCCGCCAGTTGAAGCGTATGCAGGGCTTCGGTTGTCACAGGCCCTAAAATGCGCACTGCCAGGCCTGGGCCAGGGAAAGGTTGGCGATAGACGACTTCGGGTGGCAAGCCCAGCGCGATTCCCACTTCGCGCACTTCGTCTTTGAAAAGCCAGCGCAACGGCTCGACGAGTTCGAACTGCATATCTTCGGGTAAGCCCCCAACGTTGTGGTGGGTTTTGATTTTGGCTGCGCTTCCCCCGACGCCAGCCGACTCGATGACGTCGGGATAGAGCGTCCCCTGCGCGAGGAACTGAAACGAGCCCAATCCGCGTGCTGTTTCTTCGAACACACGCACGAATTCATGCCCAATAATGCGACGTTTCTCTTCGGGGTCGGTCACACCTTCCAATGCAGCCAGGAAACGGGTTTGGGCATCCACCTTGACCACACGCGCCGGCAAATGGTGGCGCAGCATCGCCATCACCTGGTCGGCTTCGTTCAATCGTAGCAACCCGTGGTCAACGAAGACACAGGTCAACTGGTCGCCCACGGCTCGCGCAACCAGCATGGCCGCCACCGTGCTATCGACGCCACCACTTAGGGCACAAATGACACGTCCATCGCCCACCTGAGCGCGAATACGCTGCACGCTTTCTTCGATGAAGTTACCCGGTGTCCAATCGCCAGTACAGCCGCAAATTTCGTAGAGGAAGTTTTCGATGATAGCGCGTCCACGCGGCGTATGCGCGACTTCGGGGTGGAATTGCAAGCCGTAGATACGGCGCTTTTCATCGCCCATGGCGGCATAAGGGGTGTTGGGGGTGCTTGCCAGGGCTTCGAACCCAGGCGGTAACTGCGTGATCTTATCGCCGTGGCTCATCCAGACTTTCATGGGGGCACTCAGGCCACGGAAAAGCGGGCTATCGGCGCGAATGGTTGTCAGTTCAGCAGGGCCATATTCACGTTGCTGGGCGGCTTCGACACGCCCCCCCAAGTTGTGTGCCAGCAATTGCATGCCATAACAAATCCCCAGGATGGGGATGTTGCGTTCCAGCACATGAGCAGGCAACGTGGGCGCGTGGGCATCGTACACGCTCGACGGCCCACCACTGAGGATGATCCCCACGGGGTTCAAGCGGTCAACGGTGTCAGCCGCAACATTCCAGGGCAACAATTCACAATAGACACGCGCCTCACGCACGCGACGTGCAATCAACTGGCTATACTGCGATCCATAATCGAGAATGACGATTGTGTTGTGGCTCATAATCTCCTGAAAACCGTGTTGGTTGATTGACAAGCATTCTAGAAGGGCTTTTCCAACGGGAGCACCATCTGGTCGAGCACGCGAACGCGCTGAAACCCCACCGCTTCCAGCGCATGCACGGTGGTGTGCTGTTGGACATCCACCTCGGTACGCACCAGGCGAGCACGCTGCAAAAATGCCAGGGCTTTGTGCAGCAAAGCCATTTCGACCGCGCCTGTCACGGTTTCTCCCACCACCAGTTCAAGCGTTGCCAAATGCCGTGTTCGCTCCGCAAATGCCAGCCCTGCAATCACGCCGTTCTGGTACGCCCACCATTGCCGCCGTGCGGGCATGCCTATATGTTCGAACAGACTGGCAAAGGGTGAAGGCGGCGCAGAGTGCAACCGCGATGCACGAGGCGGGCGGAGCATTTTCACCAGTGGCGAGGTAGCACGATTCATGAAGTGGTACGCCTGACGCCAATGGCGGCTGTCTGGCCAACGCACCACCACGTCAGAAGGTGGTGCGGCAGCAGGCGGACGAGGTGTGTACGCAACCAAATCGACAAGAGAGCCAACCGTTTCGTAGCCCATGCTGTCGTATAGCATGTGGGCCGCGTCGTTGTCCTGACGGACCTGCAAAACAATGCGCCGCCCACCGTAGGTGCGAATGTGCTCGTGGGCGGCTTTCATCAGGCGGCGGGCAATGCCACGCCGACGGTATTCTGGCAGGACGGCGACATTGCTAATCAACCAGGTGTGCGTGTATGCATCGATGCGCGAGATGGTCACATTCCCCACCACGCGCCCCTCTTCAATCCACACAAAGCCCGAAAAGAAGGCACGCAACGAGGGCGATACCGTTTGTAATGCCCACAAGAGTGGGCGCATACGGTGTAACAAGCGCAAATCGCGCATGATTTGTCGCCCCCCGTAGCGCATATCATCGGCAAAAGCAATTTCGATGAGATGGGCAATGGCGTTCAGGTCGCGCATGGGGTTCATGGGGCGAATACCACGCCCCGTGGATGGGTTATACTCCAGCGTTTGTGTGACCATCCTCAGACTCGTCTTCCCATGAAAGAATCCACACCGAAAGCCCCGCCACGGCAACTGTAGCAACAACCATCCAAAAACGTTGCAGGGCGGTGGCATCCACCCCCTGAAGGGCGTAGAGCAAAATCGCCACCATTCCGATTGAGAGGGCAATCCAGGCTGTTAGGTACGGGTGTTCGTTGACAAATCGTCGCATGGCTCCTGTGTTTCCTTCTCTGTTGGTGTTTTGACAACACGCCCCCAGGCAGCTTCGACCTGTCGGCGAAGGTCATCGAGCGAGCCGTCGTTTTCGATGATGACATCCGCCAAGTGTCGCTTCTCATCCAGCGGCGGCTGTGCCCGCAAACGTGCCAGCGCTTCTTCGCGCGAAAGGCCGCGCTGCTCCATCAATCGCTGCAACTGGATATCCGGGTCGGCCACCACAAGCCACAACGAATCGGCCAAGCGGTAGCGCCCTGTTTCCACCAGTTTGACTGCTTCGATGACGAAGGCAGGCGGTGGATTGGGGCGTTGGCGGGCTTCGGCAATGGCAGCCTCGATCGCACGCCCGACGGCTGGATGCACAATCGCTTCCAGACGGCGCAAGGCGTCAGGATCGGAAAAAACACGCGCCCCCAACACCTGACGGTTGATACCACCTTCAGCATCCAGCACGTCCTCGCCAAAAGCATCGGCAACCGCTCTGGTGACGGGTGTACCAGGCGCAAACAACGCATGTACCACCTTGTCGGCATCGAGCGTTTCCGCGCCCAATTCGCGTAAAAAGCGCATGACCGTGCTTTTGCCAGAAGCAATATTGCCCGTCAGACCGATGATTTTCATTGGGTATTCCTTGAAGTTGGCGCTCGGGCTGATTATACTGTTCGCAAAAGAGGTTTGCAAGAGCCGCTTTCCCCATCCTTGTGCCCATATCAACCAAGATGAGACGCTAGAAGGAGCCATCTATGCGCCCCGTCAGCATCGTTGGGATTGCCATGCGTCCCGTGGAAAAAGAAACCCGTCTTTCGCTACGCGAATTGGGGGCTTCGGTCATTCGTGAGGCGCTTGATGATGCCGGCGCCACAGGTGCTGATGCCATTTTTGCCGGCAACATGCTCGCGGATGAGTTGCAGGGGCAGAAACATATCGCTTCGTTGTTGACGGATGCGGCGGGGCTTCATGGTGCGGAAGCGCTGCATGTGCGTGCAGCAACCGCAACAGGGGCAGCAGCACTTCGCATGGCGTATTTTGCGGTTGCAAGTGGCGAAGCGGATATTGCTGTGGCGGTTGGCGTCGAAAAAATGAGCAGCGCCCCCCCAACGTCAGCGCTTGCCAAAGCACTGGATGCACGACGTGAAGTACCCACTGGGGCAACACTCATCAGCATGAATGCCCGCATGATGGCCGATTACATGCAACGCTACCATGTTCCCTACGAAGCATTTGCCAATTTTGCGGTGAACGCCCATCGCAACGCGCTCACCAACCCTCGAGCGCTTTTTCGCAAGCCCATTCGCGTGGAAGATGTGCTCGCATCGCGACTCATCAACCCACCCATTCGCCTGCTGGATTGTTCACCCATTTGCGACGGCGCAGCGGCAGTCGTGCTCGTTCCCGACACCCATGCCGACCATTATGCCCGCCCACCGGTGCGCATTCTGGCGTCAGCCGTCGCGACCGATCGCTTTGCTGTCGAGGACCGCTCCGACCCCCTGGCGCTGGACGCGGCACGGCTCTCAGCACAAAAGGCGTTTCGCCGTGCGGGGCTGACACCTTCCGACATTGATTTTTTCGAGGTGCATGATGCGTTCAGCATTATGGCATGCCTGCTTTTGGAAGCCAGCGGGTTTGCTGAGCGAGGAACAGGCTGGCAATTGGCAGCCGAAGGGCACATTTTCCGCGAAGGGCGTTTGCCTATTGCCACCATGGGGGGCTTGAAAGCGCGAGGACACCCCATCGGCGCAACCGCCCTCTATCAGACAGCAGAGATTGTGTTGCAACTGACAGGGCAGGCCGGTCCCAACCAGCTGGAACGAGCCCGGTTCGCCATGCTGCAAAGCGTGGGGGGCGCCGGTACGACCATTCTCACCCATCTGTTTGGGCGCGAACGTCCCACCTCATGAGCCAGGCGTGGGGGCTGACGCGGCTACCAGCCCCCTTGTCATACCCCGAAAACGCATGTCTCCTTTTTTCAAACGCCCCAGCACCGACACGGTGGCAACAGCGAAGATGGCGTTCTCATACAGAAACGCCTGTTCGAGCCTGCGCTAGGATGACATCTTCATATCTCCAAAACCTGTATTTGAAAAAATCAAATTCACTATTGACAAAATTCAAATCTCATTGTATAATTGTTTCGCATAATCAAACTTGACCATCGAGAGATTGCAATGAGAACCACATCGACTCAGAAAAAACCCTGGTTTGTGCAGGTTCTTCATCGTATGGATGGTCGTCTCGCTGGTAGGAATCGCCATATCGGCGTTCGCTCTGACGAGTTGGGCATGGCAAACCCCCGGCGAGGCGACAGCACTGGCACTGGTGGGCACGGGGCCAGGCGCTGGAATGGCAGCCATTCGTGTGCTGAGCGGTCTGCTCGGCGCCCTCGCCGGCATGGTTGGCTATCCATCTCTCCTATTGGCAACGTCGAATCCATCTTCCCCGACCACGATCAGAAACCAATACCTGCCACAGAAATGACACAAGCCTGAACAAAAGGAGGTCCCTATGCAATCCGTCCCAACACGCTGCCCATTTTGCGGAAGCGACCTAGTAGCCACAGAGCTGCACTGTTTTGGGTGTGAAACGTCTTTTCAAGGGCATTTCAGCCTGGAACGTCTGGCTCGTTTTGCCCCCGAACAATTGCCCGTTTTGCAACGACTGGCACGACTTTCGCCCGAACAATTACGCTTTGTGGAAGCGTTTTTGCGTGCCGAAGGAAAATTCCGCCGTCTGGAAGAAGACCTCAATCTTTCATACCCCACGCTGCGGGCGCGGCTGAACGAAGTGTTGGAAGCACTGGGGTTCGAGCCGAGCAACAGGGCACATTCCGAACAGACGAGCAGCAACGTTGACCGCGAAGCCATTTTGGCACAACTGGAAGCTGGCGAAATTTCGTTCGAGGAAGCCATGCAACGGCTGAAAGGTGCGTAATCGTGGTTGTTCACGTGCCAGGCACGTTTGGTTTTCCTTTCAACCAAATCGTTTCAACAGGAGGATGCTTATGACGAACGAACGCATGCGTATCTTGAAGATGGTGGCCGAGGGCACACTCACACCGGAACAGGGCGATGAGCTGCTCGCCGCACTAGACGACAATGCGCAACAAACCGTAGAAATCGAGATGGACAAGCAGAGCGCTCAGGCCCAACCACGTTGGTTCCGCGTCCAAGTGACCGATGCTCGCACGGGCAAAACGCGCGTCAATGTGCGCATTCCGCTAAAGCTGGTACGCTTGGGAGCCCAGCTGAGCGCACGGTTCGTACCGGAAATCAAAGGCGTTCCACTGGATGATCTGTTGCGTTCGTTGACCGATGAACAAGTGGGACGCATCGTGGAAGTCGATGACGAAGAAAGTGGCGAACGGGTCGTCGTCGAAATCGTCTAGGAACGTCGTCGTGCAATGAGTCGCTTGTAGAAGGCTTCTACGCGCACCGCCTGTTGTGCCCATGCGAAGTGGGTTCGCAGGCGGTGTTCTGCTTGTTTGCCAAGGCGGCGTGCGTCATCGGGAGTCCGTAAAAGCGCCCCCACAGCATCGGCAAAAGCGGTGACATTGCCAGGTGGCACAAGCACGCCTGCCCCTTCGTCCAGGTAGTCGCACACCTGTCCAACAGCTTCCCCCACAATGGGAAGCCCCAATGCCATCAGATCGGCCAGCTTGACGGGACATTTGGTGCGGTTGACGAGCGTATCATCCATGGGGTAGAGCGCCACGTCAGCCGCACGCAACGTTGCAGCAAGCTGGTCAGGTTCGACCCACCCTACATGGCGCCACGTGTGCGCGATCCCCCGTTCGCGTAGCGCGTGTGCAAAGTGCTCATCTTCGCCGAACAACCCCTTTCCAACCACCAGTAGGCGTGCTGCGGGCAATTGCTGCACGACGTGCAACCAGACATCAGCCAGGCGCTGCAGGTCGAACTCGAAAAAGCGTGTGTAGAGCAACGCCAGGGGCGTATTGGTCAGGCGCAAATGCTGGCGTTTGTGCGCGGCAAGCCTTTCCAGGTTGGGTGGAATCGGAAGGGTACTGCCATTGGGCAAATAGTGCACCTGCTTGGGGGAAACGCCCATCGCCCATACCAGTGTTTCCAAGGCTCGACTCGCAACCGTGACACCATGCACATGCGTGAGCCCGTAGCGTTCCTGCCACGCAAACACCCATTTGAGTGGAGGCGGGTACGCATGCAACGCATTCCAGCCACCAGGGCCTTCCCAATCGTCGGTATCGAGCACAAGTGTGGCACGGTGCAGCGCACGGCTCTGCCAGAGCATAGCCGCCACCAGCCCACTGTACGCTTTGGGCTTGAACAGATGCACCACATGCGGACGGCGGCGTACTGTTTGCGCCAACAAGCGTGCCACCAGCGCGGGCGGGGTGAATCGTCCAGCCAATGGGAGATTGACAACTTCGACACCTGCATCTTGCCAGGTGCGCCCTGCACTGTCGGGATCGTCCCATGGCGGAATGAGCAGGCTCACATGGTGGCCGCGTGCCACGAGTGCACGCGCCAACGGCAAAGCCCGCACGCTCACGGTTCCTTTGGGACGCAATCCAAAGGGCGCCACAAAGACAATGCGCAGCGGCTGAGCGACGGTCAATGGGGTTTGCATGGTGTACCGCATATGCGCGTATAGACCTGCATGGTTCGGCGGGCAATTTGTGCCTGTGTGAAGCGTGCCAGCACACGCTCGCGAGCACGAAGACGCAAAGCGGCGAGTAAGTCGGGGGTTGTCATCAGACGGTGTAAGGCATCGCGCAAGGCCTGAGCGTTCCCCTCAGGCACAACCAGCCCCGCATCACCGATCACGTGCGGAATTTCGCCACTGTCGGAGCCAATGGGGGGAACGCCGCATGCCATAGCTTCGATGAGCACACGCCCAAATTGTTCCACCCAGTTGGAGCGTGACAGAGAAGGCAAAACCAGCACGTCCAGCTCGCGGTAGAAATCAGCCATGCGGGTTGAAGGGAGGGGGGGCTCCCATGCCACACGGTCGCGCATCCCCAGTTCGAGTGCGCGCTGCTGGAGTGTGTCAAGCAGGGGACCACTTCCACGCCCGATGAAACGCCATTCACCAGGCAGAGAGGCGAGGGCGTCGAGTAGGACGAGCAATCCTTTCTCGGGTACAAAGCGCCCAGCATACCCAATGGTAAATGGGTGTGGGGGGCGTTCCGCTGGCGGGCTGAACAGAGCGGGGTCAACCCCAAATTGGGGGATGATGTCAATGTCGCCGGCAAAGCCCTTGCGCCGCAAGACGTGCGCCGCATCGCGATTGCCTGCGATGGCACATGCCGCATGGCGATAGACGAACCGTTCCATGTGTGCAAAAGGTGGTGGATAGTGGCGTAGCAGGTTCTGCCAGGTGAAGAAGAGGAACGGGATGCCACGCCGTCGTGCCAGCCAGGCCGCATGAGCAGTCGCTAGGTTGTAAGGTTCTTCGTCGATATGCAACAAGTCAGGGCGCACGGCATCGAGCACATCACCCAGACGGAGATACATGTGCAGGTGGTACGAGCCATCGAAGAGGATGGGCACCTGCCAGAGTGTGTAGCCACGCGTATGAGCGAGTTCCAGCGGCTGAACGCCACGCTCATCACGCCAGGCGGGGGGCACGGCGAGATGAATTTCCAGCCCCAAAGCAGCCAACTCTTCGATTTTACGCTGGTATGCTCCAACAACCAGGGCTTTGGAAAGATAGAGCACGCGCATGGGTTCAGGTATGCAGCAATGTCATCACAAGGTCTTTGATATGGTCTTCGGTATGGCGAATGGCCGTTTCGATGATATCGCGCGTGGTGAATTCGCCCCAGTTGGAGCCGCCATCGCTGCCCTGGTAGGCTAGCTCTTCGTCCGTCAAGCGCTTCACTGTTTCGATCATCTCATTTCGTGCCTGTTCCCACTCGGCAAGAATGGCATCCAGTGGCTTGCTGGCACGCTCGGCTACACGCTGAGCATTCAACTCATCGCGGTTGTAGGGGCGAAACTGATACCCCTTCTTCGCCACCATGATCTGCACCATTTTGAGCATACCCGCTTCCGAGGCTGCGAGATGTGCCAGCACATCACGAACACGCCAGGATGGGTTGTGTGGAAGTGGGCGATTGGCACGTTCTTCGTTGAGTGTTTGGAGAAACGAGATGAACGCTTTGCGATTGGCTTCGAGACGGTGGGCGAGATCAGACATGGGTGGTTCCTCCTTACACAAGCAGGTTCCATCAACGTGTTGTGTATTCATATGTGTGTTCTAAAAGACGAAGTTGCCTTGCGCGTTGAAGGGGATAATTTGCCAACAAAACTTCTTTTATTTTACCTCTCTCGTTTGCGTTACTATTGATGAATCGATTAGCATATACAATATTGATCTCAAATCCAGAGTTTTCAAATAACTCAAAAATCAAAGGGGTATAAGAATTGGAAAGTAATACACAAACATTCCTCTTCGTCAATTCCAAGCAAACATTCCGCAAACGTTTTTGATCTTCAAGAGAAAATCCATGACGAGTATATGAGGTAAAATCCGATGTCGTATTGCGAGGGATGTAAGGAGGATCGAAATAAACAAAATCACCTGGTTGTGCCTGTTGGAGTACAACTTCAAAAGAAGCGCATTCAATTTGCGCAAGCTGTAAAGACTGAGAAACAGCTAAAATATTTTCTGGATCGTAGTATTTTGGATTTCGATAACGACCAAAAGGGACATTGAATTGCCCCTTCTTATTCACTCGATACAGACCATTATAACATGTTTTGTTGAGATAAATCATACGTGCGGCACATTCTGCCCTTGAAAGTTGAGCAGGATTAAGCGCACGTAGATTATAGAAAAACTCCTCATCGTGTGGATACTCTTGCAAAAGGGAAAGCACTTCATTCGGTATATCTCTAATTGCACGATATGTCTCTATAAGTTCGCAATTGATATCAGACAAAAAAGCTTTTTTGATTTTATTCGCACGGAAAAGTGCAAAGAACAAAGCCCCACCACCCAAAAATGGCTCGTGATATACTTCGAACTGTTCTGGGATACTTTCCATTAAAACAGATAACAGTTGACGTTTTCCCCCTGCCCACTTGAGAAACGGTTGAGGAACATTGCGCATTTGCATTATGCCTCCAAAGGTAGATCAAAAAACAAGCGTAACCATTCCTCCACATCTTCGACTAAAACAACCTTTCCCGTTGCAATAAGCGCATTTGCTGTCGATTCACTGAAACCTATTCCTCCAATTACGATAATCCCCGGAATTGGCCAAGCGTCTATATCTTGCAAGGTTGCATAGATCTTTTCCTCTGCCGTGCCACTTACACCTTGGTATTTACACTCGACTCCAAGGCGTTTTCTTGTTTCAGGGTGTTCAACAATGATATCAATTCGGCGCTTTTTTCCCCAAATTCGACGCCCTACTGATACTTGCTGCCGTACAATCAACCCAAGGGACTCACAAATGTCAGCTACCATGTTTTCCAGTTCTCGTCCGCTGGAAACTGCTCCTGCTCGTCCAGGCATACATTCCCCCTATTTGTTGAGTCGTTTCACCAACACAATCGCATGCCGCTGCACCCCAAAGCTGTGCGCCTCACGTCGCCAGATCGTGAAACCGCGGCGCAGATAAAAATTGCGCACCATCTCAAAGTGCGGAGTTGGGACATCGGGTGCGATGGTACGCACTTCAAGCGTCCGATAGCCACGTGCGCGTGCAATGCGTTCTACGGCATCGAGCAGGTGGCTCCCAATTCCATGCCGTTGCGCTTCGGGGGCCACCCCGATCCAGGCGAGCACCATCACATCACGTACAGTTGGCGTGTAGAGTGCAAACCCCACAATGCGCCCGTCGGTTTCGGCCACCACACCTTCGTAGCGTGCCATATCAGCAGCAATCATCAACTGATCCGTCGGCGTGAACCAGATTGCGAGTGCCCGTGCCACATCGAAGACTGCTTCGTGGTCATCGGCATGCAAGGCGCGAACGTGTATCGTCTTTGCCGATTCCTTCATGGTGCTTCTCCTTTCACCTCTTCCTCGGTGGTAGACGCTGCATCAGGGAGCAACCGTTCCACTGTTGCAACGACATCACCCACCGTCGAAGGGCGCACAAGAAAGGCTGCTACCTCGCGACGCAATGGTTCTAACGCGGCTCGGTCGAAGACCGTCGAGAGTACCACCACAGGCACATTGGGCACCAGACGTTGCAGCGCGCGCACCTTTTCGGGTGTCACATCCGTATCATCGCGGCTATCCACGATGATGAGCGGTGGTTCGACACGCCCCTGAACAATGGCTTCGATGCCCCATGTCAACCCAGGCAATGCCAGCACATCGTACCCGCGCTCTTTCAGCTCTGCCAGCACCAACGCGCGGGTTTGCCAATCTCGCGAAAGCAGCAAAATGCGGCGCTCAGCCATCTCAGATGCCTTTGCTTACTTTTTGGCCTTCGTAGTTGGGCGGTCGTTCAGGCGTTTGCCAGCCAAATTTCAGAAAGCCTACATGCTTTCGGCAGCGGAAATCCCACACACCACCAGGGGCTTCCCAGCCACCGCCAGCCCGTTTCTTGGCCATGGCGCACTCGTAGCAAACGTAATCGTTGCACTTGTCGCATACACCGCCCCAGAAGATATCGACTTGGTCGGTTGGTTTTCCGCACGAAGCGCACACACGCGGCTGCGCAATCTCTTTCTCGAAACAGACAGCGCAACGATCTTCCCAGTGGGGCGGTACGTGATGCCACGACTCGCTCCACATCGCGTACGACATGGCACGTCGAATCGCACTACACCGCGAGCAATATTGCTCGCCACACTCGCGGCAGGTGTGCATCATTTGCGGCGGACGTTCTTTTTGGCAAATGGGGCAAACGACCAGTTGGGCTGGTTGGGTCATGTCCTTCCTCCTTGACCTGAAACGATGTACCGCGGGCAAGTATACCGCGCGTGGTCTATGTGTCCAAAGCCACAGCCAACCATACAAAAACGGGGCCCCTAGGGACCCCGTCGTATTCGATCTACTTCCTTCCAGGGTTATTCGGCTGGCTCGGGCAGCATCACGCCCAACACACGCTCCATCGCCATCGTGTGGCTGCAGATGCCGTGGCCTTCGAAGTAATGGCAATCGCAATGCCAGGTCCCTTCGTTGTACGTGACAGTGTGGCCATCATGAATACCATCGAACTGGACAGTAAATTGCTTGAATTGGATGCGATGGGGCTCGCTGGCGTATTCTTTCGCCTTCTGAATCTTGCTGATCATACCCGAGTCGATCATGTGGAGCCTCCTCTCCTTGTTTGAACCGATTGAACCAAACAAAAAACCCAGGCACATGCAGGCCTGGGTTGGTTACGCACATTTGAATTGCTTCACTGCCTCTGTTCGTGTTGGTGTTCGCATGGTGGGCTTTTCTCCCTTGTCTCATGCCCGTGTGCGATCGTCGAAAGTAGTATAACCAGTGCGAAAGCGCCTGTCAACCAGACGAAACTGGTGATTACCCAAAACGTGGTGGGGGATGGGAAGAGACGAGATGGAGCGTGGAAAAAGCAAGCCAGAGACGCGCCAGGCCTCGAAGAGGGCGTGCTGGACGCTCGGTTCTGGCTGCGAAACGTCTCGGCTTGGCGTCTCGGCTTGGGAG
>WFOS01000112.1 GCA_015487975.1 Ardenticatena sp. | reverse complement strand
TCGATCTGCAATCGTACAGGTGCGACGCATCTGGGAGATGCGTCGCACCTGCGGGAGCCCCCTTTTTTCCACTCCCATTGCTGCTCTGGGGGGCTTTCGGCACGCTGGGGAGAACGTTTCGTTCGATCTGCTCTCGTTCGCACCAAGACCGCATCCCCCAATAGGTGTATGCCACCCCAAACGTCTCTCGCACCCACTCGACGGCATCGTACATCGTTCGAAAGGCCCCTTCTGCCGCTGCGACGCTATACCCGCAGCGCAGCAACCACAGCACATGCCAACGTACCCGTCATTGGCATCACCTTCTGCTCCAATGTGATGGCATCATGTTGATTCTAAACGCAATTGGTATTACTCGGGCATCGAAAGAACGCTGTCGGAAGCGATGGGGAACATCAAGCGGAACGTCGTGCCTTTCCCCGGCTCACTTTCCACCTCGATCGCACCACGATGGCGTTCTACGATCGCTTTGACCATCGCCAATCCCAATCCTGTGCCACGAATGTTCATACCGCGCACCGCTTTGCTGCGGTAAAACCGGTCGAACAGGTGCGGCAGATCAGCGGGCTCGATGCCTTTGCCCCAATCTTGTATCTCCACGACCACGCTTGTCGGCGTCGCATACGCCCGAAGAGCAATACGCCCACCATCGTGGCCATATTTGATTGCGTTGTCGAGCAGATTGCGCACAGCGATACGCAGATGCGAGGAGTGACCAACGACGAGGGGAAGATGGGGTGGCACATTCATTTCGATCTGCACACCACGTGTACGTAGCTCTGGGTGGAGCTCATCCGCCACAGCGTACAACAAAGGTGCCAGATCAACCGGTTTTTGCACGGCGTCTGTTTCGTGCTCGATTGACGCCAGCGACAACAAATCGCTGACAAGCGTTTCGAGTTGTTGCAACTCGGTTTCGGTTTCTTGTAAGTAACGTTGCAAGCGCATCTCATCGCCGCTTTGCACCAAACGCTCGATCATCTCCAACCGCAAGCGCATGCTCGTCAGCGGTGAGCGTAATTCGTGCGCAGCATGCGCCGCGAATTGTTGCTGTTGTACCAGCATCTCGCGAATGCGCGCCGCCATCGTCGCAAATGCCAGCGCCAAACGCTGCACCTCAGCAGGCCCCTTGGGCGAGATGGGAACATCCAAGTGCCCTTCTGCCATCGTTTCGGCCACAGTCGTCAGTGCTTCGAGTGGAGCGTTGAGGACACGCGCCAACCAGAGAAGGGCCAGGGCCAGCATGCCAACGACCAACGCAGCAATCGCGCCTGTACGGAGCCAGACCGACACAACTTGCTGTTGAATAGGTGCATACGGCACTGAGAGTTGGACCAGCCCAATCATGCCATCTTCTCCGACAATCGGCGCGGCCGCGTAGAGCCGTAGCTCCCCGGAGCCGAGGTCGTCGGGGCGAATATCATGCTGTTCGCTCTGCGCCAACGCTGCCTGCAACTCAATGGTCATCGGCAAGCGGTCGAACGGCATATCCGCTTCGGAACTGAACACGATACGTCCATCGGGCAAGGCAACGACAATACGGGCGCCGGTATCGGCAGCATACGAAAGCACCAAGTTTCCCAGTGGGCGGCCACGGGGCGATTCACCTTCCAAAAAATTCGCTAGGGGGTCGCGCAGCGCATTCGCAACGAGAAAGGCTTCGATTTCGAGCTCTTGTTCTGCCTGGCTGATGAAAAGTCGTTGAATCCACAAGCCAGCCCAGACGACGATGATCAGCAAGCCTACCGTCGCCAACAAGAGGGAAGGCCAGAGCAACAAGGTGCGCACACTGGGCGCACGTGTGTGGTTAGGATGTGGCATCTGTCGTTGTGGCATGCTCGTCCGGTGCGATGAAGCGATACCCATAGCCACGCACTGTTTGAATGTAGCGCGGGTTCGAAGGGGCATCGCCCAGCTTTTCACGCAGCCAGTGAATATGAACATCCAATGTGCGCGGGTCCCCCACCCACTCCGCGCCCCACACGGCATCGAGAATCTGTTGGCGATGCAACGCTTGCCCAGCGTGGGCAACCAAATAGTGCAACAGCTCGAATTCACGTGCCGAGAGATTCAACGGCTCATCTCCCTTCCAAACGATGCGGGCGTGCGTATCGAGGCGCAAATCGTGAATCTGGATCCCCTGTTCAGAGGCTGGTACATCGGCTTGTGTCGCGTTGAATTCACGACGATCGATCTCGCGACGGCGCAACATTGCCCGCACACGCGCCAACAATTCCCGAAAACTGAATGGCTTGGTGATGTAGTCATCGGCGCCCAATTCCAGCCCCATGACGCGATCGAGCTCCTGGGAACGCGCCGTGAGCATGAGGATGGGGGTCCCCGATGTGGCACGCAAACGACGGCAGACATCGAACCCATCCATGCCGGGCAACATGATGTCGAGCAAAATGAGATCAGGATGGTGCACCCGCGCCAGTTCCAAGCCTTCCTCGCCCGTTGTGGCATGGTGCACCACATACCCTTCCTGCTGCAAGCCGAAGACCAGCGGCTCGGCAATCTCGCGATTGTCTTCGATGAGCAAAATGGTCGCCTTCTGCGTCATGGTTACGATGCCTGGGTTCGTTCGAGTGTGCGTTTGCGGTGCGTGGCCTGTTTAGCAGCGCGTTCACGCTTCGCGATGATGCTGTATTGAATACGGTATATCGTCAAAAAGAGCAAGATTCCCCCTGTGCTCCAATACACTGCCTGCATGAATGGGGTGAACGCATCGGTGCCAGCCACAATGCCATGCGCTAGTGCCGCCAGATAGGTCAAGAAGCTGAGGTAATGAATCAGCCGCCAAGCGCGCCGCCCAATCGTCTGGCGCACGTAGAAGCTGAAGGCAATGACCGCCATGGCATAGAACGCCAGTTGCCCAATGCCGACCCACTCCGGGCGATAGTCGTAGGTAAACGGCAGAAGGACGTTCCTCAATCCCGCCTGAATGTACTCATCGCCCAACAAGATGATGGCGTGAAAAAGGACGAATGCCAATCCGAGCAGGCTAGTAAATTGGTGCGCATCGAACGCAGTCGGGCCACCAGGCCAGAGGCGCGCCAACTTGTTCGTCATCATCACCCCAAAGGCCATCGAGAACCAAAGCAGGAGATACGCCACGACGCCGCTCGACCGCGCCAGGTACCAGTAGGCTTTGGGCGATTCACCAAACAAAGATGCCATGAGGCCGGGCATCCAAATCGGCAAGATGAAGACAGCGCCAATCGCTCCTAAGGCTGCGGCGAGCAACATCAACACCACCAGCTGCCAGGCCATAGCGGGTGGATAGTCCTCGAAATCATGCAGTTGTGTCGTCATGTGCTCCCTCCTTCGTATGTCGCTACGTGGGTTTCCCTGGTCACACGTTCTTGGGTGTGCGCTTTTTCGACGAATCGTCGTAATAGGCGCACCGGAATAGGTGATTTTCCCTTCGGCTCGATGTACATGAGATCACTCATTTCGAAATCAGGTGGAAGCAAGGCCGCTACGGCCTCGGAAACCAGAATTTGTTGGCGACGGGCATGTTTTTCGAGCCGTTGTGCGCTGTTGACAGTATCGCCAAGTACGTCGTAATACTTGACATCCTGGCCCCCAATCAATCCTTCGATCACGGGGCCATGATGTATGCCAATGCCTGCCCCAAGCCCATGCGACTGCCAATAGCGGGCGTTGAGCGCATTGAGCCGGAGAGCGGCATGTGCCGCTTGTTCGGGATCTGCGAAGACTGCCATGACTTCATCAGCAGTAAATTTGTAGCGAATGGGCGGAAAAGTCGCCCAAATCCGTTCTACTTGTTGATACCACGTTTCCAGCGCCTGCATGACCGCTTCGGGGCTTTGGGTTTCGCACCAGGCCGTAAAATCGCGCACATCGCAAAAGAGAATGGTCCGTTCACGCCAGCGCGGTTCACCCGCACGTGGGTCGTCGAGAAGGGCTTGGAGGATCGTATCGCCCAGCAGCCAACGTGCATAGGTGCGCAAGCGCTGATTCGCGTGCCGCAAGAGGGCAAAATTGCGCGCGGCTTCGACTTCGGCAAGCCCACCCAACAATCCCAACAATGGCACGGCCACCCCCATTAGGAGGTGAGTGGGGTCGAAGAGCACCGAGCGAAATGTGATCGTCGTCGCAGACGCAACGTCGGCTTGTGCGAGGTAGTATTCTCCCAAACTATAGACGCCTAAAAGCGCCAATGAACGCGCCATGTACATCCCCATCAAAGCCGCTGGGGCTTGTCGGCGAGCATACCACGCGGCACATGCAGCAATCACCACACTATACACCCAGTACAGCAGGTGATGGGGCGCTTGCCAAAATTCCCATCCTTCGCCCGCCATTTCCAGCAAGCTGTATGTCACAACACCGACCATGTTCGCAGCAAAAAGGGCGCGAGGACGCGACGTTTCCTGCACCATCGCCAAGGCAATGGCTTGGATACAAGCGCTGAAGAGCAACAAATAGGGATCGACGCTCAAAAAGTAGGTTGATTGCGAGAGTACGAACCACTCGAGCAGCATGTTGAGCACCGGATAGTGCAATGCGTTCGTGATGAGCGCACGCCAGATCGCATGCCTGGGTGGAAATCGCCATCTCATGCTTCTCCTCCTGCAACATGTCGATGATGCCATCGGAACAACTGCCATGCACGCGACGGAATGAGCGTGCCATCCTCACGTACCACCAGACCAGCCAGGTCACGCTGCAATTCCAGCCACTGCATGCCTTGTTCTGCCCCCAAGATGAGCACCATTTTGGTCGCAAGTTCCGCGCGGAGCGCAGTGCGGGCAATGATCGTTACGCTGACAACGTCGGTCTCTGCTGGACGACCGGTGCGCGGGTCGATGATATGGTGTTGCCACCGTGCCCCTTTGAGCCAACGGCGATACTCACGCCCTGACGTGGCGACGACTCCCCCGGCTGATGCGATGGTATCAAGGTCGGTATCGTCGAAGGGGGACGCCACCAGAATGAGCCAGGGCTGACCATTGCGACGTGGCCCACTGATGGCGATATCGCCGCCGGCGTCAACCAGGGCGGGGGCATATTGCCCCAAGCGTTTTGCGGCTTGCTCGGCTGCCCATCCCTTTGCAACCCCGCCAAAATCCAGCTGGGCATTTGGCGGTAAGTAGACGGTTCGCCGTACAGGGTTCATCCGAATCTCTCGCCAGGCCTGGGCTGCTTGCTTGATAGCATCGGGCGCAGGCGTTGCGATGTCGGGCTGCATATGGGGCAACTGTTCGAACGATGTCGTATATCCTGCTTGCTGCAAGGCCGGCAAAATCGTCGGTGTCACCAAGCCATCAGTGGCCTTCGCTACTGCAAGCGCTGCTTGCAACACATCCCACAACACCGGCGAAACAGGCACCGGGCCTTGCCCCGCGGCTGCATTCAAGCGGCTCAATTCGCTGTCGGTGCGAAAACGGCTGAGCACCTGCTCCCATTCTTCGAACCAATGCGGCACGCGCGCAAGCAAACGCGCGGCGTCTGCATCGGTGGTATCGAGCCGAGCCTCCATATGACACCCCATTGCGCGAAACTGTATCAAGCGCATGGGAAACCTCCTTTCCTCTCTTCACACCCTAACGCGATGAGCGCGTCTTCGGTGGCGGCGGGGCACTCACCGAGCGCAACACCGGTTGTTGCGGCGCGGGCGCCGAGACAACCGGCGCTTGTGGTTGCGGTTGTGGTGCTGGCGCCGAGATTCGTACCTGCGGGATGGTGATTTGCGCCGGCTGACGCACCTGAATGTGAGGGGTATCCGGTGGCGGCACCAGCGTGGGCAATGGTGGCAATGTTTCGACCAGTTGCTCCAACTCTTGTTGTGCCAAGGCATCGATGTCTACCGTTGGGGTCGGTTGCACTGTGGCAGTTGGAGTCGGTATCGGCGACGGTGTAGGCTGAACATCGGCAACTGCCATTGCGGTGTTCGCCCCCCCATCACGGTATGCCAGCATCCCCCAACCGCTCAATGTTCCAGCGACTGATGCCACTGTCATCAACGTTTTCATCTGATCGGACATGCCGGTTGTCTTTTTCTTCGTCATGGTCTTCCTCCTCATCTTTCGGTTCATCTCTACCGTCGAGTGTACCGAAAGCAGGAACGTATGGATTAATGCCACGTTAGCGGTTTGTTAAGAAGATGTTATCCGTTCAGGTGCGACCAGAAGAGATGGAGAAGCATCCTGTCACTCTGCCTTCCATGTCCACGCATTCTCTCATATGCCAGAAACGGAAAGCAGCGCACCGAGAAGTACGCCGCTTTCCGTCGCAGACGATGCTCAATCATTTTCTGGTTCATCATCATGTTCATCGTTGGATTCATCATCGTCGTCGTCATCATCACCGTCATCATCGTCATCGTCGTTTTGTTGTTCGTCATCCTGCTGGCTATCGTTATCCTCATCCCCATCATCAGGTGGGGGAGGCGGCGGTGTGGGCGAAGGCGGCGCCAGGGTAGCAGTTGGGGGGGGTGGCGGCACAGGCGTAGCAGTGGGTGGAGGTGGTGGTGGCGGTGA
>WFOS01000111.1 GCA_015487975.1 Ardenticatena sp. | reverse complement strand
CCGTCGCCCCCTCCCCCCCCTTCACCCACGGCTGTCCCTGTGGCAACGAGCACACCGCCGCCGTCTCCACCAGCGTGGCGGCTCGACCTTGTTTTGCTCGGCATCGTGCTCATCCTCAGCGGACTGTGGATAGCCGCGTATGCCTCGCTGTACACGCCACACCGCGCCGGGTGAAACCGTATCTGCTTGCCCTAGAACGTCAGGCATGCTACGATAGCATCCGCTGCGGACATTCGATGTCCGTCTTTTTTTCTGAACCATCCTGCACACGAGAGGTGTGTTTTCGCTATGCAACGCCTTCGCCACTGGTGGAACGAGACATTGACACCACGTCAACGCAGTATGTACACAACGTTTCTTGTCATCATTGGGCTGACAATCCCCTGCTATATTCTGGGGTTTGTTCTGCTCTTTGCGATTGAACCGTTGCCCGGCGGCACGGCAACACCACAGCCAACGGCTACGTTCGCCGAACCAAAGATCACACCGCTGCCGCCTACCAACACACCATTGCCAACGGCAACACGAGCACCAACCCGCACGCCGCCGCAAGAGCCCACCAAGACGCCATTGCCGACAGCAACTCGCGTGCCAACGCGCACAACGTTGCCGACGGCGACGCCATCACCCAGCCCAACCCCGTCGCCTACGATCACACCATCGCCCACACCGTCGCCGCTGCCATCAGCAACACCGACGCCGACACTCATCCCAACTGAAACGCCTCTCCCCACGGCAACAGCCACAGGAACGGCAACACCCACTGCCACAGCAGTGCCACCTACGGCGACACCGCCTCCTGAAACGCCGACACCAACGGTGGCACCATCACCAACGGCAACACCCCCGCCAACGCCAACCGTGACCGTTGAACCCACACAGGTGGGGGTGCAGCCGTCGCCAACACCGACACCCTGATTGTGTCAGGAAGTTCTGTTCGGCATGGATGTATTCGAGCACGCACGCCGTGAGCAAAACGAGACCGAAGCGCCCCTAGCGGCGCGCATGCGCCCCCGCACACTAGATGAATTTGTCGGACAAGCGCATATCATCGGGCCTGGACGGCTACTTCGTCGTGCCATCCAGGCTGATCAACTCTCATCGCTGATTTTCTACGGCCCACCAGGCACAGGGAAAACCACGCTTGCCCGCATCATTGCCAACACAACCAAGGCACATTTCATCGCCATCAATGCGGTGCTCGCTGGTGTCAAGGACATTCGTCAGGCAATCGAACGAGCCCAGGAACAACGCAACCTGTATGGACGGCGCACCATCCTCTTCGTGGACGAAGTCCACCGCTTCAACAAAGCCCAACAAGACGCCCTGCTCCCTTGGGTGGAAAACGGGACAGTCATCCTCATTGGTGCGACCACCGAAAACCCCTATTTCGAGGTCAACAAAGCACTCGTCAGTCGTTCGCGTATCTTCCAGCTGAAACCACTTCGTGAAGACGATTTGCGCCGCATTGCCGAAAATGCCCTGCGCGATCCCGAACGTGGCTATGGACGCTTGAACGTGCAAATCGAGGAAGACGCACTGGCACATCTGGTCAACGTCGCCAATGGCGATGCGCGCGCGCTGCTCAATGCGTTGGAACTGGCGGTCGAAACGACACCCCCCAACGAGCAAGGCGTCATCCACATCACGCTCGACGTAGCCGAAGAATCCATCCAACGCCGCGCCGTCCTCTACGATAAAGAGGGCGATGCGCACTTCGATACCATCAGTGCCTTCATCAAAAGCGTGCGCGGCTCCGATCCCGATGCTGCGCTGTACTGGCTGGCACGCATGGTCTATGCCGGAGAAGACCCCCGCTTCATCTTCCGCCGCTTGCTCATTCTGGCCAGCGAGGATGTGGGGCTGGCTGACCCGCACGCCATCGTGGTGGTGAACGCATGTGCCGCAGCCTTCGACCGTGTTGGTATGCCCGAAGGGCAGTTCCACCTGGCACATGCCACACTCTATCTGGCAACGGCGCCCAAATCCAACAGCACCATGGGCTTTTTCGATGCACTTCGCCTGGTCGAAGAAACGCGCGAAGGCGAAGTCCCCACCCACCTGCGCGATTCCAACCGCGACAAGCAAGGGTTCGGGCATGGCGAAGGCTACCGTTACCCCCATGCCTATCGCGACCATTGGGTTGCGCAACAATACCTGCCCGAAACGTTGCAAGGGCACGTTTTCTACACGCCATCCACTCAGGGCTATGAAGCCACCATTGCGGAACAGGTTGCCCGCCGCCGCGAAGCCCAAATAGCAGCGCTCAGCGACGGTGTAGGGCTTGCCCCGCCGGAAGTGCTGACGTTTAGCCCCGCAGATACGCAAACCGAACGGTGGCTGCAACGCACACTGGGGCAACAAGGGGAACGCCTGGCCTTCATCCGCGACCGTGTTTTCGAGTACGCCGCGATACAACGCCATCATGTCGTCCTCGACTTGCACGCCGCCCGAGGGCTGCTCACATGGGAAGCTGTTCGCCGCACCCCCGAGGGAGGTGTTTTTGCGCTCGTCCGCACCACCGAAGAAGAAGAACATCTGCGACGTGAAGCCGAAGCGCTCCCCCATCTGCGCCGCCCACACATTTTGCGGGCGTCTCCCGAAACGCTCGCAGTGGTGCTCGGCCAGATAGCGCCCGATGTGCGATTCGACCGCATGATCGGCTATGCTCTCCTTGCGGGGGTGGAGAGATGGGATGATTGGCTGAGGCATCTGCGTTCCTTCTTGGCCGCAAAAGGGTGGCTCGTGCTGGCAGAACCCATCCCACGCGAGACGCAACGGCTCTCCGCGCTGGTCCCCGCGGGCGCGCTTTCCGATGCCCTGCTCATCCGTTGGCAACGCGCCGAGGAAAAGCTTTACGCTCACCATCCTCGCCTGAACCGTGACGAGACCACGCTTGTCGATGCGTTGCAGCAGGCAGGATGGCACGTCAACATCGAAACCCAAACGTTCACAAGTGAGATACGTCTTTCACCTGCCACCATCACACGCTGGCTGAGACACAACGCCACCCCGCCATCCTATGTTGACCTTCTGCGCGAAACAGTGGGAGCAGAAGAGATCGAAGCGATTGCCTCGGCGTTGCGCGCACTTGCCGGCCAAACGGTTCGTTGGCATTCGCGCGTTGCCTTCATCCGCGCAACATCTTCACGTTGAATAGCTTCTCGACGCAAAGAAAACACCCCCGCCAGAGGGCGGGGGTGTGCTTCGCTCCCGTGATGGCCCCTTACGGGGTGAAGACCAACGGTGCGAAGAGTTTGCGCCACTTCGCCTGCGTCATGATGTCCGCCGTCGTTACCGGGCTGACATCCAGCGGCTGGGTTGCGCCCTGCGAGTAGACCAACACCGAGGCTGTATCCATCTCGCCATCCTGAGCACTCATCGGCACCGTCACCACCACGTTGAACGTATTCGATGCGCCCGGAGCCAGCGGCCCAATCGAAGCAGGCGCCGTGGTCATCCAGCTGTTCCCCACCACCTGAACGGTGAAGGTATCCGTGAACGCACCCTGGTTCTGCAACGTGAGGGTATAGGTCACGGTGTTGCCCGCGTAGGCGCTCATGGACTGCGATGCCGGCGTCAGCGAAACGGCGTACTGGGGCACGGTGACACTGGCATTGGTTGACGTCGCTTTGCTGCCGGGATTGTCGGTCGTCGATGTCACCGTGTTGGTGTACGTACCCGACGCCACACCGTCATCAACCGTCACCTGGTAGGTGAGCGTAGCCGGTTGCGCCAACGGGTACATATCGAAGCAAATCGCCATCCCATCGTGCAGGTTGATATTGTTATACGGGAGTGGCGCCACGCCAACCGTTCCGTCAGCGTTTTCGACACCCACTGTTCCCCATGTGGGCATCGTCATCGAGATGTTGTCGTAGGCGAAGATGATATCGTAGTCGCTGGCGAACGGATCACGCTCGATGTAGATTTGCATGTCGAGCGTCTTCGTGATGGCATTATACTCGAACACATCATCGTATTCGAGAATATGCGCGACAGGAATGCCACCACTGGTCAGGTTCGCCAACGAGACGCCATAATTGTTGGCTGCATCGTATTGAATGACCCAGTCGTGCCAGAAGAGCGCCAACAAGTTGTTGACAGCATCTGCATATGGGATGGGACGATTGACCCATGGGTTCGTGTACGCCGATGGATCATCGAATGCCACAAAACCATCGTCGGTGAAGTAGAGCGTATTCCCAACCTGCTGACCGAAGTACGTGATATTGCTGGGATCACCGCTCAATCCCCACGCGAAGACTTGTGTATCGCCATTGATATTCGCATCCGCGCCAATGCCAAACGCAGCGAGGTCGGTGTAGGCATCCGGGTCACCATCGAACGCGGAGAATGGCACAGCACAGGCCGGGTCCATATCACTCGTCGTCCACTTGTACGTAAAGCCCGGCTTCTTCATCGTGACATTCCAGACGATCTGATTGCCACTCGTCACCACCGTTCCTTCCGAAACTTGAATCGAGCCAGGCACCAGTGAAAAGCCAGTCGGAAGGGTATCGGTCAACGTGTAGAGCAGATCTTCCGGCAAGGTATTCGGGTTGATGGTAATCGTGAAGGTCGCTGTTTCACCCGTCCCCACGATGTTGCGATCAGCCGTCTTCGAAACATCGTCTTCGATGCGGCGCAAATCTACTGGTACACGACCAATATTACCCGGCGAAGAGGGGTTGCTTCCCACATCGAACGCCGCATAGTAGCGGTCGCCTTCGCTCATCGTTGGGATATCCCAGAAGAGCCGCAGGTCGTATGGCGTTTCAGCCGGCACCGTGATGGGCCCAGTCACCTGTATTTCGCCGGTATCCGTGCCAGGCACCACGGCATACGAGAAGGAAATCGTGTCTGCAGCACCTGTACCCTTCCAGTTCTGTACCAAGATCCACCAGGTACCAGGCGTCGGATTGTCGATATTGCAGTATTCGACGAACGACGAGGTCGTGCTCTTGCACATTTCAGTCGCTTCACTGGGCGTTGCCCCGGTACCAACGAAGAGGTCCACGTCCGGTGCTTCGGATTCGAAGACTTCCGCCACCAGGCGCGTAGCACTCATCGGTACGGTCACCGTCACCCAATGCACCTGGCTCAAATCATCGTACGGATCGCGGTTGGTGGGATCTTCGGTTAGATCGAACGTATGAATCGTCCCCTTCACCGGACCATACATACCGATGGTGAGGTCGGTAATTTCGATGGAGATATTGTCCGGCATCAGGTAGGAACCAGCATTGCGGCGCGCTTCGACAGTGACGCTATCCGGCAGCACACCCGATGTTGGCACGACTGCCACCGGCATATGCCCACCAACGATCGAGACGCCTTGGGTGGTCGTAGATGGCGTAATGTTCACCTGGCCGAACAGCCATTCCCCATCGGGGAGACCATTCACATTGACCGTGACGGTGATGACTTGCGTGCCACCAGGTGGCAGTGCAAAGGACGACGGTTGTACCGCAATAGTTCCCGACACGATGGTGGCGTTCGCCACGTAATTCACCGTGATCGGCACCGTGCTGGTGATGATACGTGTCCACGAACATGATTGCAGACAGGCACTATCAGCCAGGCTGGCGATGTTCAGCGCATTCGGCTCACCACCCGTGCTCGGGTTGGCAGCGATGTAGTTCGATTCCGTTTCATCCAGCACGAAGCCAACATACGGTGCAGTGCTCAAATCCACACGGCCAGCACCACGGGCGAAGGGAGTCGCTGGCGTTTGCCCATCGTCGTCCAGCACCGTCGTATCTGCCGTCAGCATCAATGCCGATTTGATTTCATCAGGCGTCCAGTTGGGGAAGAGCCCACGCATCAGCGCTGCCGAACCGGCCGTGTGCGGGCTGGACATCGAAGTCCCGCTAATCATAGCGAACTCGGGCGAGGGCGAGACGCCATCCGTATTGTATGCAGCCAAAATGCTGACACCAGGGTTGGTCACATCCGGCTTGATAACATCGTTCGTCGCGGGATTGGGGCCACGCGAGCTGAACGACGCCATGATATCGCCGTTGCTCGGGTCGAGGTCGAGCGTCGTGCCCAAAATCGTTGCTGTGTAGACACCGTTGGGATCACTCAGCCAGTTGCGCAACTGATCAGCGGCCGTGACACCCAGATGCACAGCTGGCAAAACGTGTTGGTCGGCGCTCGTCGATTCACCCTGATCCGCTGTGTTCGCCAACACGAACCCGCCAGCGCCACCAGCACGCACGTTCGCACCCTTCTGCACACGGGCGATTTGACCGCGGTCACAAACCACGATTTCGCCATCGAAGGTGCCAGGCGCAAACGGTTGGAGACATTGCGCATCGTCCAAGTCGGTGTCACCGTCGCCGTCATTGTCATACCAACCAGCGTAGACGATGCGTGCGGGGCCGTAGCCAGGCGTCACACTCGTACCATACAGGTCAGGCGGCGGTGTTCCGACGGTGCCAGTCATGTTGATCAACGCGTTGATCATCTTGCGGTTGTGCGTGCTCGCCCCAACCGAAACCATCCACGGGGCATCGGCCGGCGAGCCAATCGTCGAAGCACTGGGACCGGAGTTCCCCGCCGAGGTCACAGGCACGATCCCTGCAGACCACGCACCAAAGAATGCCTGTGCATCGGCATCGTTCCACGGATCGTTCGACCCACCACCGATAGAATAGTTGATCACATCCACACCATCGGCGGTTGCCTGGTTGATGGCTGCGACCAACGCCGACCCGGCACATCCAACGGGGCCACACGCATCGTAGGCGATGATGTTCGCATGTGGTGCCACACCCGAAATCATCGTAAAGGTAAAGACCGCCGTCGGTGTATACACCGGGTTGGTAGCCGTGGTGGAGTAGAGCGTGGGCGAGTAGACGACGTTCCCCGCCGCTGTACTGGCGGTGTGGCTTCCGTGCCCATCGCCATCTTCGGGGCCATCGCTCTCATCGCCAATGGCATCGTGGAAATCCCACACACCAATCAGCTTGTCGTTACACACCCACTGCGGATCATAGTTGGGATTGTTGGGGTCACACCACCCAACGTAGTTTCCACTCCCAAACGGATTGGTATGGTCATACCCATCATCACCCACATCAGCAAACGACGGGTGGTCCATGTTGATACCAGTATCGATCACACCGACGATGACGCCTTCTCCCTTGTAGTTGTAAGTGTTCCAAATCGTCGGTGCGCCAATCCACTGCGGGCCAACGTCCGTCAGCGGGTAGCGGTAGAAATCGCGCTGCACCATACGCACACCGGGGACTTTGGCCACCGCTTCGGCTTCATCGGGGCTGAGGCGGATGGAGAACCCATTGAAAGCCACTTTGTAATCGAACAATTTTTCGACATCGCGCCCCAGTGCTTGTTCAATGGCGTTCAAGCGCTGTGCATGCAGCGTATCGAGATACGCCAGGTATGCCTGGCTTGCAGGGGACGTCACATCCAGCTTACGGGCCCCAGTGACACTGTTGGCTGTCGGGGCAAGCCCTTCGATGCCACCTTCATACAATGCAAGCGGGGGTTCCTTCAGCTGGACGATGTACCACTCATCGCCTTGGGCATCTTTGGGCTGAACAACGATCCCTTCGCCCAGCGAAAACGGAGAAATAGGCTGAGCAGTGGCAGGCTCGAACTGCAACTTGCCATCTGCTGCGGGGGTAGGCTGCTCAGCGCGGACTACGGTAAAGATCGAAACCGCAGCCAGCACAACAGCCAGCACAACAGCTATACGCGTTTTCATGTAAACTCCTCCCGGTCTGGTCGTTGACCTGTTAGCAAACGGAGAAAACGACGAGGGTTGTTTCTTCCTTTTTCTCCACAAAAAAGGAAGAAACAACCAGCGCAACGGGGATATTGGTCTGCGCTATCACCTCCTTTCGTGTCAGTGTGCCACATTGTCACACGCATATTGAAGATTGCAGAGATGGGGAAATAGTGAGACCGGCAATTTTCTGGTACGCTGGCAGCAATGTTGAGTGGGATAGTGTACCGCAAGCCATTATATCAGCGCATTGCCGGGTGTCAATTCACTCTCGCCTGGTGATTACCCAAAACGTGGTGGGGGATGGGAAGAGACGAGATGGAGCGTGGAAAAAGCAAGCCAGAGGTGCCCCAGGCCTCGAAGAGGGCGTGCTGGACGCTCGATTCTGGCTGCGAAACGTCTCGGCCTGGCGTCTCGGCTTGGGAG
>WFOS01000110.1 GCA_015487975.1 Ardenticatena sp. | reverse complement strand
GCTACGCCTTCGTGTACGATACTTGCCGTGCGATACCTTCCACACCTGCCCGAACAGGCACGCCTGTTTACCGCTGCAACGAAAGCGGCACCAAGAGATCGGGAGTGAGCCGGAGGCAGCGTGCTGGAAGGGCTGTACCACGGCAGGTGCGACGTATCTCCCAGATGCATCGCACCTTTGCAGGCAGCCCCTTCGACCGTGCGCTTACAGAAGCGCAACGCCGCTTGCGCATCATGCCCATCGGCATCGCTGCGGCAGGGACATGGCGCTACGCCTTCGTGTACGATACTTGCCGTGCGATACCTTCCACACCTGCCCGAACAGGCACGCCTGTTTACCGCTGCAACGAAAGCGGCACCAAGAGATCGGGAGTGAGCCAGAGGCAGCGGGCTGGAAGGGCTGTACGGCAGGTGCGATGCATCTCCCAGATGCGTCGCACCTTTGCAGGCAGCCCCTTCGACCGTGCGCTTACAGAAGCGCAACGCCGCTTGCGCATCATGCCCATCGGCATTGCTGCGGCAGGGGCATGGCGCTACGCCTTCGTGTCCGATCTTCCACACCTGCCGAACAGGTGCGCCTGTTTACCGCTGCAACGAAAGCGGCACCAAGAGATCGGGAGTGAGCCAGAGGCAGCGGGCTGGAAGGGCTGTACCACGGCAGGTGCGACGTATCTCCCAGATGCGTCGCACCTTTGCAGGCAGCCCCTTCGACCGTGCACTCACAGAAGCCCAACGCCGCTTGCGCATCATGGCCATCGGCATCGCTACGGCAGGGGCATGGCGCTACGCCTTCGTGTACGATCTTCCACACCTGCTGAACAGGTGCGCCTGTTTACCGCTGCTCTCGAAGCCCTGATGGCCTGTGGTCGTGCGTGTTTTCCCGTACAGGTCGAAGGGGCAGACGCGCCTCACGCGGCGCTTGCTGCGCTCCTCGCATCGCCCAACACTCAGGCTGGCCGCGCGTAGAACGTCAGCCGCTTCGCCGTCCAATCGTCGTTCACGGGTGTCGCAGGCGCAAACGTCAGGCCGCGCGTGGCACTTTCATTCAACAGGCGTTCCAAGGGGTGTGTTGCTTCCAACGAACGCAATCCCGCCATGATAAGCGAACGAAAATCGCTGGGCTGTTCCGTTGCTAGTAGGAGCACGGTTGTTTTCCCTTCGGGTGGCGAAACCGTCAATTCACCCTTCAATCCCAGCTGCAATGAACGGTTGGCGTCGAGGCGATTGTCCACGGCGCCAGGTGGGGGGTAGAAAGGTTGCACGCTGAAATCACCATTGAGTGTCAACAAGGTGATGAACACCGGGCGGGGGTGGCTGTTCTGCACCGTCAATACGACGTTCTGCCCAAATGTGAGTTGGTACGTGCCATCGGCTGCAGGGGGAAGCGGCTGAACGCGCTCATTGGCACCGAGCAGCCCCAGCGAAAGCCCCAGGGTTGTTTTCATCAGCGAAGCAGGGTCGGGGTTGTCCAGCAAGGCGAGTTGGCGATAGCGTGCCATGTGCTCCAACCGTGCATGCAAGCCCGCCACATCGCTCGCATCGAAAGGCGTCACGAGCGCACGCCCTGTGATCGTTTCAAGATGCAGACGGCCATCCATCACCCGCACGAACACACCACTCGGTGCAGTGCGAGCATCGGTGAGCTGGATCCAGGGGAACGCTTGCAACGCCTGCGCCAATCCAAGAGCACTTTCATCTAGCACCACGGGGAGGCGCATCTCCACAGGTGGTGCGAGCGGGCGTACCCGTGCTCCTACGGGTACCACTGCGCCCGCCGTCTGCACGGCGGTTGCCTGCGTCGTCTCCACCTGCTGCACACGTGCCTGTGCGACGGGCTCAGCCTCGGCAAAGGTTTCCACATCGGGCGCGTAGATGGCCAGCGGCATTTCGGCACGCAAGCCGTGCGCACCCCCCGCATCAATCGTCAGCGTCTTACCTGCCACAGCCGTCACCATGAATGCGGCATCACGTGGGCGCACCCTTCGCCCGAAAACCGCCCGTTCGATATCGCCTTCGACGACGGGGTGTTGGTTGGCAAAGAGCGCATTCACCTGTTGCCCCACGTCTTCAATCAACTGCCGCCAGGTCGTATCGGCGGGCAACGTCAGCAACGCTCGCACCAGGTGGTAGGTGAGCGCTCCAAACTTGGCGGTACGCCCATCGCTCAGCGGCACTTCGTACTCGTTGCTCAGTTCCTCGGCG
The DNA here is from genome assembly GCA_015487975.1 of Ardenticatena sp. Taxonomy (GTDB): domain Bacteria; phylum Chloroflexota; class Anaerolineae; order Ardenticatenales; family Ardenticatenaceae; genus Ardenticatena. The sequence goes on along the minus strand of WFOS01000110.1, from coordinate 9,486 downwards.
CGGCATCCGCTCACCAGCACATACCCACCACCAGTGGGCAGCGCACCGCGCACGCCTTCGGTATGAACCGTCGTGCTGCGTGTGGGGGGTGGCGCAGGCGGCTCGCGCTCATCCATCGGCAAACGGCGCACCGTCCCCATCTCGCGAGTGATACTGCCGCTATGGCAGCAGTCGAACACCAGCACAATCTCGCTGGTTTTGGCTTGCAAGCGCTGCACGAACGCAAACAACTCATCATCGGTAATATCGAACACGCGCCCTTCGGGATCTCGGCTGTCGTGGGGCACAATCGTTTCATCGCGTCCGTCGGGTTCGTCGCCATGCACATCACGCATTTGCGAGCCGTGGCCGCTGTAATGGACGTACACACGGTCGCCTGGGCGCGTGCGTGCCACCAACTGCTCGAAGGCGTTTAGAATGCCCTCACGGGTTGCGGCTTCGTTTGTCAGCAAGGTGATATGCTCGGGCGCCACCCCAAAGCGTCGCACCAGCATATCGCGCACTGCCAGGGCATCGGCCACACATCCTTGCAAATCGGGCACATGGGGCTGGGCGTATTCATCGATGCCAATCACCAGGGCATGCATTGTTGGCGTCGGTGTTCCTCCACCTTCGAACCCTGTCCCTGCATCCACTGCTCGCTGGGGCTGTTCGGGCATTGTTGCCTCCTGTGTCACATCAGCATATGCTGCATCGAGCGCCGCCAACCGTGCCTGCACCTGTGCCTGTCGTCGGCGGGTCAACCAGGCCAGAAACGCGCCCCCCACGAGCGCCCACGCCGTCACGATGCCTGCGATATCCCCCCCGACGCGCCCCATTTGGAACGCCACAAACATCCCCAACACCCATGCAAACGCCAGCACATAGGCCAGGAATTCCAGCCACTGCATCCGCTGCAATTGGCGCAACAAGGCACGCCTCTGCATCTCATACGCCTGCCGTCGCGCCCATGCCTCGAACGTTTTTTCGGGGGAACTCATGCGCCCGCTCCTTCATCGGTCAACACAAAACGCTCCAGCGTCACCGCAACCCCCTGCGCCTCCACAGGTGGCGCAACCCAATCCGCGATTGCCTGCACCTCGGGCAATGCATTGCCCATCGCCACCCCGACGGCTGCGGCACGCAACATACTCTCATCGTTGTGGTTGTCGCCAATGGCCAAGGTACGGTCGCGGGGAATTCCCAAATGCGCTGCCAGCAACAAGAGCGCCTGCCCCTTGCTCACCTGCGGGTGTGTCAATTCGACAAATCGCGCATGGCTTTGCACCACTTGCGCCTGTTGTCCCCATCGTTGGGCTGCCTCAGTCAGAAGCGTCGGCGTCTCCGCCTCATCACACACAAAGACAATTTTGGTTGGCTCATGTTGCAGAAAAGCCAGCAAATCCCCCACCACTTCAACAGGCGCCATTGGGGAAAGCGAATGGTAAAACATCGCTTCGGGGGTCATCTCAGCCACGTAGAGCACATCATCGAGATAGAGATTGACATGAATGCCACGCATTTGGGCAAACGCAATTGCCTCACGCGCAATCGTCAGCGGCAACGTCAAATGCAAAAGCACGTCCATCTCGCTGCGCACCAACGCGCCCTGATAGCAAATCAATGGCTCGGCAATCCCCAATGGCTCGGCAAAGGGGCGCGTGGCGCAATACATGCGTCCCGTTGCCAAAGTTACCACATGCCCTGCTGCGCGGGCACGCCCTATCGCCTCCGCCACACGTGGATGAATGCGCAAATCATGGTCGAACAGCGTGCCATCCAGATCAAGCGCAATGAGCCAGCGTGTTGTCTCATTCACGGTACTGCTCCACAAACATCGCCACCTCTTTGGGAACGAACAAGCCCAATTCGTGGCTATTGCGCACAATCATGTCGCGCACGAGCGTGCTGCTCACAAAGAGTTCGCCATTGTCGGCGGGCAAAAAGATGGTATCCAGCCCGCCCGACAACCGAAAATTCATGTTGAATTGCTGAAATTCGTTCTGAAAATCAGCCGAATTGCGCAACCCTTTGACAATCACACCGGCATTTTTGCGCCGCGCATACTCTACCAGCAGCATGCCTGTAAAACTCTCCACCTCGACATTGGGCAAATCCGCCGTTGCGAGCCGCAACATCAATACCCGTTGCTCGGGCGTGAACATGGTTTTCTTTCGAGGGTTATAGCCGACTGCGACAATCACGTGCTCGAACAACCGTGCCGCTCGATGAATGATGTTCAAATGGCCGTCGGTTGGCGGGTCGAAACTTCCAGGATAGACGGCAATCATGCACTCCTCCCTCATGGAATCTGCCGTCGATTATACACAAAGCGGCTTTTGGGGCGATTGCAAAGCCCAAAGGATAGGGCTATACTTCCACAGGCCAAGATTGTTTGTGAGGAGAATGACCTATGGATCTTTCAGGTGTGCAAGGCAATTCCATCATCCTTGCTATCGCTGGCATCTTCCTGCTGATTTGGGCCTGGGGGCTTCTCAAGAAATTAGGTGGCCTTTTCCTGCACTTGCTATTGGGTGCAGCGATCATTGCCTTTCTTTATTACATAGGCGTTTTGTGATCTTTTCATCACTCATACAGGCGAAAGGAGGAGACATGCACCCATCTGCCGAAACGCAAATAGCCTTACTTGAAAGTATGGTGAAGCATCTTGAAGACTATCTCGACGACGAGAAAGTCTTCAAGACCATTACGTATTACCCCCCCGAGGGTGAACGCCTCACCAAAATGACCATTGGTGCGCTGCTCGAACTGATTGATGATCTTTCGCGCCGCGAAGACCTGACGCCTGAACAGCGCCAGCACGTCGCCGAGCTGGTGAAACAGGTCGAAACAATCCGCGGCTACCGCCAGGCGGATTGGCGGCGCAAAATTGCCCGCGAACTGAAAGCCTACACCGATTCGTGGCGCTGGTATCTGCAAAGCCTGGAAGACGGCAACCGCCAGGCGGCACGCGAGTATCCAGACGAAGTGCGCACCCGCCTGCGCATTCAGCGCCTGCTGGACGAAGCGGGCGATGCCGAAGAAATCAAAGACCTGCGCGGGCGCGTGGTCGCCCTCGATCGCCTGTTGCGTTCATTCTGGCAGCGGGGCGATTTCATCCTGCCCAACGAAGACCCCGAACGCTACCAGCCGCCTGAACGATACTGGTGGCTCTACGGACACCCTCGCGTTGCCGACTAACGAACAGGCACATGAGCAACACTTATGCGCATTGAACCAGGCATTCACTTTGCCAACCGCTATCTCATCGAGCGTCAACTCAGCCGCGGCGGTACAGCCACTGTCTGGCTCGCAACGGACGAAATGCTCTCGCGCCGTGTCGCCATCAAAGTGGTGCATATGCCCAATGCGTCACTCTGGCGCGAAGCCAAAGCCGCCGCGGTGCTCGACCACCCCAACATCGTGACCATCTACGACGTCGGTGAAGCGGACGGGCAGCCCTACATTGTCATGGAATACGTGCCAGGGCGAGATTTACGCCGCCTGCTGGATGAAGAGGCGCCACTCTCTGCCGAACGCGCTGCTCGCCTCTTCTTGCACATTGCCAGGGCCGTGGCCGCCATCCACGACCGCCACCTGATTCACCGCGATTTGAAGCCTAGCAACATCATCGTCACGCCGACGGAGCGCGTCAAAATTGCCGATTTCGGTATTGCCCGTATGCCCGGCGAACGCCCTCATGGAGACGTGTGGGGGACACCCGCCTACGTTGCGCCCGAGGTGCTGCGGGGGGTCCCCCCTACCCCCGCCGCCGACGTGTATAGCCTGGGCATCATCTTGTACGAAATGCTCGCGGGACGGCATCCCTTCGACGCCATTGGGGCACACGCCATGGCCGAGGCGCATCTGTCGCAAATCCCGCCCCCGATCACCACTTTCAACCCACATGTTCCACCAGGGTTGGCGCGGTTTGTGGGTCGCCTGCTCGAAAAAGCCCCCCACAACCGCCCCGAGGATGCTCGCGCTGTGGTGGAATGGCTGGAACGCTACCTCGATGCCAGTACGCAGACGACCCGCCCGCTAACGGGGCTTGTGCCTTCAACGTCGGACACAGCCCCGCCAGCATCCAGCGAAACCACTGCCACACCGCCGCATCGCCGCACCCCCTTTTCGACCTGGCTGACCACACTCCTGCTTCTGCTGGCGTTCGGTGTGGTCGCCCTGGGGGTGCTCACGGCACAGGTGTTGGGGCGCTCGAACGCGCAGGACAATGTGGCTTCAGCTGGGCTGGTGGCGACCGCACCCGCCACGCCCCTCGTGGCCACCTTCACACCCACAGTTGCTCCATCGCCTTCACCAACAGCGACAACAGTGGCATCCCCCACGGCGTCCCAAACGCCACCACCCCCTACCAATGCTCTCTCCAACCCTATCAACGTGACGCGCGTGCCCTTTGCTGCCAACACCATCACGGTGGATGGGCGTTTAGGTGAATGGGCATTCACGGGCACGGAGATACTGTACCCCATCGAGGGAGGCGATATCTGGCAAGGCGTACCAGACGCCAGCGGGACCATCTGGCTGGCGTGGGACAACAGCATGCTCTACGTTGGTGCGTACATCCGCGACGATGCGCTTGTTCAGCGCTGGAAGAATGACAAACTGACACGCGGCGACTCACTGGCAATTCGCCTCTCGCCGACCAGCCAGCTGACAGACGTGTGGGAGATCGCGCTGTCGCCTGGCGACTTCGACAAACGCAAGCCAGACGCATTCATCACCACAGGCGGGAAAAACGATACCAAAGGTGTGCGCGTGCAAGCGGCACCAGCCAGTGATGGCTACACACTAGAAGCTGCCATTCCCTGGTCGAAAACACCCATTGGGGTACCTGAGCAAAACCTGATTTTGCGCTATGCCTTCGTCCTGCACGACAACGATGACCGGAACGCTGATGTACCACAAAGCCGAATAACGAACATCCCTGCGCTCGACCTAAACGAACCAACCACGTATCCCACACTGCAACTGCATCCAGCCAACCAATAGCGTCCTATGCAACCCAACCCGATGGCATACCACCCACCACATGCCAAGATAGAGGTCGCAAGCCGTGCACTTCCCACAATTGTGCTTGGCAGCCTCTTCCTGCGCATGGCCAGCATGGCAACAGGGGTCACGCTTTCGCTCTTCCTTGCCTATCTGCACCGCGAACACTTCCCTGTGCGTGCCACGCTGGTGGGATTCATCACCGCCAGTTTTTACATCAGCGAATTGGTGGGGTCGCCGTTTGCTGGAGCGCTCAGCGACCGCTTCAGCCGACGGGCATTCATGGCATGGGGGGGGCTTTTGGGTGGAATCGCTGTGCTGCTGACACTGGGCGTGCTGACCATTCCCACCGCCCTGGTGGCCATTGCCATTTTGATTTTTACCCGTCTGCTCGAAGGCCTATCGACCGCAGTAAGCGTCCCCGCTACGCTGAGTTATCTTTCCAGCATGACCAGCGGCAACATGGTTTTGCGTGGGCGTGCCATGGCGGCATACGAAGTAGGCACGCTGGGCGGCTTTGCGCTGGGCAGCCTCGCAGGCGGCGTGTTATGGGACCGGCTTGGCATTGCCGCGTTTCTGGTGATTGCCGCTTTGTATGCGCTGAGCACTCTTGTTTTCTGGTTCGGCGTTCCCCCGCTCCCCAAGGACAAAGCCCCCGAGACATCCATCATGCGCAAACTGCGATTGATGACCCAGCCGGCAGTGCTTCGCCTGGCACCTGCATGGCTTGCTGTCAATGCCATCATCGGGTTGTGGTTCAGTCATGCCACATACCAGATGGGGGGCGATATTCGGTTCGAAGGGCAGTCGCTGATGGGTGGGTTTTCGGGTACCACCATCGGCACCATCTTCTTTGGCTATCTGCTCACGTTCGCCCTGGGTATTTACGTGTGGGGGCACGTACTGGCGCGAGTTGGTGTGCGCCGCACGCTGCACATCGGCATCGTCGGCATGTTGCAAGTGACGTTGGTCATCTTTGCCATCAACCATACACCATTGCACGCGCGCGCCCTCGTTTGGGGATGGCTCTTCCTGCTCGGCATTGGCTTGCTTTTGGAATCCGGGTTGACGCCTGCTGGGCTCGCCTACCTGGCCGACATTTCCGAAGGCTACAGCCAGGACCGCGGCGCCATCATGGGGGTGTATAGCGTGCTGCTGGGGTTGGGACAGTTGCTTGGCGGCTGGCTCGGTGGCCCATTTGCCGAATGGCGCGGCATCGACGGCATGGTCGTGCTCACCATTCTGCTGATTGGCGTAGCCGCGATGACGATCTGGCGTTTGCCAGAACATCCGCACGCCCAGCCAAAACCTTCATAAGGAGATGCGAGGAGGGATCATGCCCAACCGTCTTGCGAACGAAACCAGCCCATACCTTTTACAGCACAAAGACAATCCTGTTGATTGGTATCCATGGGGCGAAGAAGCCTTTGCCAAAGCCCGCGCCGAAAACAAGCCCATCTTTCTGAGCATTGGCTATGCCGCTTGCCACTGGTGCCACGTCATGGAGCATGAATCGTTTGAAGATCCCGTGGTCGCTGCCTTCATGAACGAACATTTCGTCAATATCAAAGTCGACCGCGAAGAACGCCCCGACGTGGACGCCATTTACATGGAGGCCGTGCAGGCGCTCACGGGGTCAGGTGGCTGGCCCATGTCAGTGTTTCTCACACCCGAGGGCAAACCGTTCTACGCAGGCACGTACTTCCCACCACAACCACGCCATGGCATGCCCTCGTTCATGCAAGTCCTGCAAAGTATCGCCCATGCGTGGCAACATCAACGCGAAGACCTGCTCGCCCAAGGCGAAAAACTGGTCGCATTCATTCACAACAATACACGCATTGCGTCTACCCCGCGCGACCTTTCGCCCGACCTGCTCACCACTGCCATGCGCAAAATGGCTCGCTATTACGATCCAGAATGGGGCGGTTTTGGGCGTGCCCCTAAGTTTCCACAGCCCGCCAATCTGGAATGCTTGCTCCGCGCCTGGCGGCGCACACGCAGCGAAGAAGCCATGCGCATGCTCATCACCACGCTCGACCGCATGGCGTTTGGCGGCATCTACGACCAACTTGGGGGTGGTTTCCACCGCTATTCGGTTGACCGCTACTGGCTCGTGCCCCATTTCGAGAAAATGTTGTACGACAACGCGCAGCTCGTGTCGGTCTATCTGCATGCCTGGCAAGCCTTCCATGCACCACGCTACCAGCGCATTGTCGAGGAAACATTGGCCTATCTGACACGCGAGATGCGCGATCCCGCAGGGGGGTTTTACAGCAGCCAGGATGCCGACAGCGAGGGGGAAGAAGGTAAGTTCTACGTCTGGACGGTGGATGCAGTGCGCCGCCTGTTGGGCGACGAAGACGCCCGCATTGCCATTGCGTTCTACGCCATGCGCGAAGGGGGCAACTGGGAAGGGCGCAACGTGTTGTGGGTGCCGCGCGACCCACGCGAAGTAGCTGCCGAAGTGGGAATCTCGCCTGCCGAGCTGGAACACCGCATGGCGACCATTCGCCGCCGCCTGTTCGAGGCACGGCAACACCGTGTTCCCCCCGCTACCGATGACAAGGTGCTCACCGATTGGAACGCGCTGACGGTGCGTGCGTTCGCCGAAGCAGGCGCCGTGTTCGGACGTAGCGAGTGGGTGCGCATTGCCCGCGAAACCGCCGACTTTCTGCTCTCGGCGCTCCGCCGCGCGGATGGGCGGTTGTGGCACACATGGAGCCCACGCACTGGTGAAGCCCGTGTGGCTGGCATGTTGACTGACTACGCCTATCTCATCGACGCGCTCATCACGCTCTACGAAGCCACGTTCGAGCTGCGCTATCTGCGCGAGGCACGCACGCTGACCGAGCATATGGTGCGCGATTTTTGGGACGATGAGCAAGGTGGGTTCTTCGACACGGCTGCCGACACCACCGATCTGGTAGTGCGCCCCAAATCGGTCATCGACAACGCCACGCCGAGCGGCAACAGCATGGCGGCACTGGCCTTGCTTCGTCTGGCCACACTCACCAATGACCAGACAATGCACGAACGGGGCGAAACCACGCTGCACCTGGTGGGGGCGGCCGCGGCGGAACAACCGCTGGGCTTCGCCAACTGGCTCTGCACCGTGGATTTTGCCATAGGGCCTGTTGCTGAACTTGCCCTGGTGGGGCCTTCCGACACGCTCACCCCTTTCTTGCACGTCATTCACTCGCACTACCTTCCCAACAAAGTGCTGGCGGCACGTACTGAACAGACACCCGATGATGCCGATACGCTCATCCCGCTGCTGCGCGACCGCCCGTTGGAACAAGGACGCGCCACAGCCTACCTGTGCCGCCAATTCGTCTGTCTGGCGCCTGCTACGACGCCCGAAGAACTGGCGGCGCAGCTCGACATATTCGACAACGATGAACCCACAAACAGGTAGCACGCCATGCCCGAACTTCCCGAAGTCGAAACCGTTGCTCGCGACCTGAAAGCCGCCAGCCTGGTGGGACGGCGTATCGAAGCAGTGCATGTGCGCTGGCCGCGCATCATCGCCACGCCAGCCCCTGCTGTCTTCGTCGAACGCCTACGCGGTACACGCATCCGCGACGTGGGGCGACGTGCCAAATACCTGGTGCTCCCGCTGGATACGGGCGATACGCTGCTCATCCACCTACGCATGACGGGGCGTCTTGCCCTGCCACCATCGGAACACCCACTCGATCCACATGAGCATCTCATCCTCACGCTGGACGACGGGCGCGATGTGCGGTATCACGACACACGCAAGTTTGGGCGCTGGTATCTGGTGGATGACCCTGCGCAGGTGCTGGGCGATTTGGGGCCTGAGCCACTCAGCGAAGCGTTCACGCCCACATGGTTCTACAACGCCTTGCATGCCCGCCGCCGCCAGCTCAAACCCCTCCTGCTGGACCAGCGTTTCATCGCAGGGCTGGGCAACATTTACGTAGACGAGGCGTTGTGGCATGCTCGCCTGCACCCTCAACGCCTGAGTCAGACGCTTTCACGCACCGAAAGCGATGCTCTCCATACCGCGATCCGCACCGTGCTGGAACGCGCCATTGTCAACATGGGAACGACGCTTGGCACAGGCGAAGCGAATTTTTACAGCGTGGGACGTCGTCGCGGGCGCAACCAGGATGCCCTGGCGGTCTTTCGTCGTACAGGGGAGCCCTGCCCACGGTGTGGTACGCCCATTGTGCGGCTTGTGGTTGCCCAGCGAGGCACCCACATTTGCCCCGCCTGCCAGCCACCCCCGCAGAAAAAATGGCATGTACGCTAAGCGCCAAGCTGTTTCATCGTCAACACATCCAATCGCGATGACTTCTTGCCCATCCCGAATACCCGCACCACGGCTGTCAAACATCCATCACCAGGGGGCGGGTAGTGGGGTTGGCGTTGGGGGTGGCATACACCTATTGGGGGATGCGGTCTTGGTTCGAACGACAGCAGATCGAACGAAAAGTTCTCCGCCCCAGTGTGCTGAAAGCCCCCCAGAGC
>WFOS01000109.1 GCA_015487975.1 Ardenticatena sp. | reverse complement strand
GCGCACATGCCAGTCAGCGCCAGGTGCGTGGCATTGGGAAGCAACGGAGAAGCAGGCAGTGAGATGCCCCAGGCGGCGGCGATGGCGCGTGTGGCCGTTTCAGCGTCGGTTGGGGAAAGCGTGGCCAGCCAGGCGCCTTGTTTGCGCCAGCGGTGCAGGTGCGCGAGTGCGGCTGGCGCGAGATGTGGTTCGTGTTGCAGCCAGGCAGCGGGCGACTGACGAGTGGCGTTTGTCAGTGTGGTGAAGTGCGCAGGGGGCGATTCCAACCCGGCGGCAACAAGCAGTACCAGCGCCAGCCATTCGGCCTGGTCGCGCAGGAGCAGGGCTGGTGCGTCGGCAGGAATGTGCCCGTCGGTGGGGATGTGGGCATGTGTGGCTAGATTGGCGAGCAGGGTGCGCACATTGCTCGCCCAGTGGTGCGCGTCATGTGGGGCATGTAAGGGCAGGGCGGCATCTGGCGCAAGGCGTGGTACGAGCAAGATGGCATGTGGCGGCAGGGTGGGCGGCAACTCAATGGCTTCGTGCAGGATGCGACGCAGCGCCAGCCGCGTTTCGGGCGTGTTGGCGGGCGCGTCGCGCACGTGCAAACGGCGGATGCGGTTGTCGGTTCGTTGGTCAAGCATGGGACCCTGTCTTTCGTGTAGCCACGTTGTCTATCTTCACTCGCCAACCAAACGCTGCTCTTCCAACAAGCGCTGCGCCTCGCGCACGAATTTGATAGCCGTTTCGATACGGTAATTGAGAATGCGAGCGACTTCCTCAGGAGCCGCAGTCGCCAGATCGCGCACAGTCTGGATACCATGTTTTTTCAGCAATTCAGCGCGTTTGGGCCCGATATCTTCGACGTTTTCCACTGGGGCGTCGGCGGCAGCGGCGTTTACCGTGGGTTTGATGGTTTGCACAGCAACCGCAACAGCGCGACGAACCAGCGCATCGGGAAGCACTGGCAGGTACTTATGGCCAATGATGGCGTAGAATTGCACATCTTCGAGATTCTGCACGGCCTGCCAGTTTTCGTTGACAAGGTAGAGATTGTAATCGTCGGCACTTTCCACCTTGTCAAGATCGATCGGGGGGTGCTGGAAGCCTTCGTGCAGCAGGCGATGAAGCACCGCACCGGGGATGACCTGGTACTGGTCGGGATCGAGCAGGTTGCCGAAGAAAGCAAACGGTTCAAACCCGCGCTGTTTAGGGCCACCGAGGTTGGCTTGCAGTTTTTCTGCATATTGGCGGCGCAGTCTGAATTGATGTATTTCGGCTTGCCAATCGAGACGATGGCCGCTTTCAAGCGCATCGAGGATGGACGCGCCCCCAACCATACCAGCATCGATGCGAGCCTTTTTGGCTTCAGTGTGAGGGGCAACGGCATGTTCGGCTGTTGGCGTTTCTTGCGATTCTTCGGGCACGATGAACGGCAGCATGGCAGCGGCAGGCAGATAGCGGAAGAGCGACTTGATGAAGTCAGTGCGGGTTGTTGTCGGGGGACGCAGGAGCCAGGCCACATGTTCCTGGAAGTGACGTGCCACGAGGGCTCCCAGGGTGTCGAGCATGCCTTCCGCGAGTACGCGGCGGTGATCGCTGGTAGCGCGTGCCACAGGCCGACGTACCGCCCAGTTGTCCACCCATTGGATGCCGCTGGGCGTCCAAAAAATGAGCGCTAGCGGTACATCGCAGCTCTTCAGACGGCTCTCCGTCTCCCACAAATGGGCGAATGCGCCCCCATGTGGGGTTGCACTGGATGCGTCCAGGGCGTCCCACGGGTCACGCGGGATGTCAAGCAAGGCCGGTGTTCCGAAGAGCAGATGCGCAACCCAGTTGCGCAGACGCGAATGGTCGGCGGTGGTGTCGCTCTGCATGAGCGTAGCGAGTTGCACTTGTTCTTCCACGTCGTCGGTGAACATGCTCAGCGGCAGATTTACGAGTCGGAACATGACCCCTTCCACCACTTTGTCAGCCCCACATCCGTTGGGCGCACCAGCCGGTACAGAGGTTTCGAGCGCCACCTGCCCACGAAACCCCTCGGCGGGGCTGATGACAAGCACGAAGAGCGCACTGTTGGGGGTAAGCGTATCGGTGCTAGGTGGGGCACAGACATGAAACAGACCGGTTTCCTCGGATGTGGTGGCAGGGGGCGATGGTTCGTGCAGTGTGAGCGTTGTGGACATAGGCAGGCAAAGCGTTTGGCCGTCGCGGTTGACCGCCAGCCCCGCAGCAACCTGCACCTGTGGCGTGGAAGCGCTGTTATTCATGAGCGTGACAAAAAACCCGGCTGCCACGCCGTCGCCAATGGCTTCGCCCAGCGCACGCTGATGGTTGTGCACGGCATGTTGCTCGGTTTCCAATGCAGCGGCTGTGAGCAAGCGCCCGTCGAAAAAATTCGTGTGCTCAATGCCATCGTCGAGTAAAGGTGTGAGCAGGTAGGTCATGGTCATCTCCAATCTTCATTCCTTGCCTCACGATCTCGTTCATACAAGCGCTTCCACAGCCTCTCCATAGGCACTGATTTCGACCATGAAAGCGATATCTTTGGGATGCTCACTTTCGAGCAGGTTGCCGGGCAGCGTAAGATCACTTTGCAAGGCTTCTTGCAAGCGCTCTGATGTCAATGTAGCAGCGCGAATTTCGATGAGAATGCCTTCGATGGTGATACTGCGCACGATGAAGACAGGTGCCGGGCTGATGGATGTACGGGGCTCGAAAATGGCGCCTTTGACGATGAAGGTGGCTTCGCTGTCGAACAGCTCTTTGTAGAGCGGAAACGTGAGCAGGTGAAGGCCATTGCCCTGTGGATTGGACTGAAGCGCGTTATAAGGGGTGGATTCTGCTAGCCCCTGGTCGTTGAAGATACCGGCAGCGACGATAGCATATGCCCCTGCGTCGGCAGGGACCTGGACGAACGCGCCTTCGATGATGCCGCCTTGTGGTAGGTCGTCTGGAACCCATTTGTCGCCGCGTTTGACGAGGATTTGCCCGTCGGTAGCAGTGCTGGCATCCACGTCTTCCAGGTCGTCGAGGCGTTGAGCGCCGGTTTCGCTTTCGGGAAGTGGTGTTGGTGTCCAGGATATGGTACCGTTGGCATGTCTCACCCACGTGAGCACCTCACCTACGTTTGGTGCTTGCAGTGAGACCTGGTTGCCCTGCAACGCCCGCACGGTTGGATTGGGGTACGTACCACGCAGGTCGCCACCGGCGGCGTCGCCATGTTGGATGGCATTGGCAGCAAGATGGGCGACACCATACACAAAGAGACGGTTGTCGGGCGAGCGGTTGAGGACGTCGATGCGCTGGTCGGCTAGCATGTCGTACAGGGTCTCCCAATCACCCTCGATGGCTGTTCGAGTGGTATCGAGGCTGAGCGTGAGGCGTTGCCCTTCTTCCAGCAATTGTTCTCCTTCCACACGTACTTCCAGGTCGAAGACGTTGAGCCCCTCGAGGCGAGTTATCGTGCCAACAGACACGATGGTCTCATTCACTTGCAACGTAACGGCTTCCGGTGCGAAATCGATCAGCCTGTTCTGATGTACCCAAAGCCGCACGATATTGGGGCTTGGTGTGAGCAACGTGCCGAATTCGTGAATGTCGCGCCGTTCGTGATACGTCTGACGGCCACAGAGGAGCCATTCTTGCAACAGGCGGGTGCTCAGCAAGAGCGGGCGTTGGCTCTCGTCGACCGTGATCTCACCAGCAATGCCCCACGCTTCGTCCAGAGGCACATGGAGTGTTGCCAGCAGGAGACACGCTTCTTCGGGCGTTCCGCAGCAGGTGGTGTCCATCATCTGGGGGCGTACCTCTGTTGTCCAGATGCGAGCGGCAAGCGCAATCAGGTCGCAGGCGTCGTCGGGGTGCAAGTAGAGCGTTTCTTCAGGTAGCGTCCCTTCGAGCAGCCCTTGCACCAGGCTGGTCATGGCGTCGGCGGTGAGATAGGCGGGGGCTTCATCGGCGATTTCCAGATGCGCCAGCAACGTGCCAAAGCGGCGCACGGCTTCTTCGTGCAGGTGAGCGGGAGCATCGGTTTGCAGGCGCAGTTCAAAATCATCACTGATGCGCGAGGCGATGAAACTTTCTTCCTGTGAGCGGCAGAGACCACCCGGCACAGGAACGCTGTCGGTCTCACATTCGCGGTAGCAGAGCACAACATGGAGCGCAAGCGTGCCCGGGGGCGAAAACGTTTCATCTTCAGCCAGAGCATCGCGATTGGCAAGCAGCCAACCGTTGAGCGAAGCACATTGTGTTTCGGAAATGCAGATGTGTCGCCCATGTGGATCGACCGCTGCGCCGGCGCCAACCTGCACTTGGGGGCCATCATCGCCGGGGGTGATGCTGACGTGCAAGCCGCAGGTTGTGCCGTAACCATGTAGTAAGCGGGTGTGCAGTTCGTCACGGTGCATGAGGTAGCGTTGTTCCTGTTCGAATTCGTCCACGCCAAGGATGAGTCCCGTGCTGTATTTCACGCGCTTGAAGGGGTCGAGCGGCGGGCTGGTGGTCGTTGTCGTAGTTGTCCTCATAAGAGCCTCCGAATGTTTTTGTGGGCGTTGTGCCGAGACGCCCTGTCTGGTTTCAGGAAAGTGGATAGCGCCCAACCTGGTCGAAGAGCGTCCACGGTGTAGTTGTCCTCAGCCGCCCACGTCCCAGGTAGGCTTGCCCAAGCAGAATGGCACTTTCGCGACTGCTCAGGTCCAAGCGGGTGTCCAGCCCCAGGCGGGCTTCACCAACACGGAAGAGCGCCCAGTGGGGTTTGGCTTCGAACATGGTGTGAGCAGGTTTTTCCTGCTCCACAATGCGGCGTGCCAGCGCCAGACGGTTGGCCTGTGCCTGCGCATCAGTCGCCAGGTCGAATGGCACCGGGATGAGCACGGTGAAGCGATGTGCGGCGTTGGCGATGGCCTCGCTGGTCAGTGTTTCGGCTTCAGCGGGGTCTTCGGGGTCACCAAAATGGACGCCGGCGATGGAGCGCGTCGAAAACTGTTCCACAATGCGCACGGCTTCGGGATCGTAGGCGGTGGGGCCGCAGGGTGAAAGAGAGCAGGCAGCCACATCCTCGGTGAAGAGCGTTTCATCGGGGCAAGCGTCCAGTACCAGGCGCAACATGCGAATCAGCCCTGGCACGGTGCCGCGCTGCTTGAACAGCGCAACCGCATGGCGCAGGAAGAGCCGGCGGCGGCGTTCATCCCACGCTGGGTCGAGCACGATGCCCAGCCACGAGGCCAGCCAGTCGAGATACTCGCTTTCGACGGTGCGAGTATCGAACAAGCGATGGACAGCGGCGATATGGTCTTCTAGCACGGTAAACAGGCCTTCGACGTTGGCCAGATAGCGATCGAGGAAGTGTGCCGATGTTTCATCCAGACGATAGGCAGCGGGCAGATAGGCGTGCAGATACGAAAAGCGAGGATAGTACGCCCGTAATGCCTTGACGGAAGGCGTATGGCGTCCATCACCTTGCCACGTGAGCCGCAATTGCATGAAGCGTCCAGTCATGTTCTGGAACAGGAGTTCCCAGGTCCCGGCTTCATCCACGGCGTTGGGGGCGTAGGGGTGATAGCCGGGAATGTCGGTGCCCGGTGCAGGATTGCGTTTGTAAAGCCGTGGCTGGCGTTGCCAGGGGTGCTGGTCGAGATGAGCAGCGTCGTTGGCGGCACGTGCTTCGACGAGCAGGGATGTGCCCGTGGGAAGGCAGGCATCCACGTAGAGCCGATGCCAAACGCAATCGGGGGTTTTGCCGTCGAATGTTTGGCTGACGAGCGAGCCTTCACGCTCATAGCGTGGGCGCGGTTGATAGGCCAGTGGCAGCCAGCGCAGGGCAGTGTTTTGGTAGAAGGCGTTTTGCGTATCGGCCACCAAGGCACGCCCATTGTAGAGCCGCATGGGGTAGTACAACGGTTCGACGGCGAGCGCCCATTCGTCGTGCCCGGCTTCCAGCCGAAAGGCAAACGCTTGGTTGCCGCCTGCATCCACCGCGAAGAGTGTGCCCACTGTGAGCCCAGCAAGACCGCTCTCGAAGGGAACGAACGCGATGTCGTAGGCGGTGAAGGTGGTGGCGCTTTCGTCCAGAAACGAGTCCAGCGCCGTGGTGAGCGAGATGTCGTCGCCGACGGGCACACCATTGCGCAAGCGGCGCAGAACACTTTGCCCTGTGGCAGACGCCACCAGCAGAAGCAAGACTGTTCCGTCGGGAAGCACGTCCACAGCCACGGGGTCGCCTGTTTCGATGGGAGCGGCAAGCGTTATCTCGATCCCCAAAGGGAAGTGGACGGCGGGCTGTTCGCGTGGCGGCGCGTCTTTGGGGTGAAAGGTGTCGGTGCGTGGCGGCGTCAGTTCAACCGATGGGCCCCCAGCTGGAACAACGCGCAAAAAACAATCAAGGCGCCAGAGGCGACGGTTCGTGCGGTCCAGCATCCAGAGCCCTCCATCGGGAGCAGCGGCCATGTCGAATGGCGCGAACGGAATGGCATCGGGCCAGTATGTGGCCATGGGGGGCCCCCCGGCATGCAGGTCGAACACCAGAAGGCCAGGCGGGGCTTCGCTGCCGACCACCAGGTAATGGCTTTGGGTGATCGCCATGCCCCTCAGCGGCTGAGGCGGCGGCGGTGTGGGGGGCGCAGCCGGTTTGAAAGCGCCGGGTGGGTTTTCGGGCGCGGGGTGTTCTCGTGGCCAAAAAGCTTCTTCGCCAGTGGCGTGCACCCCCTGGTAGCGAATCCCCAGGCCATCATCGGCAATCCAGTAGCGATTGCCAAAGCGGTCTTGCGCGGCATCGCGACGGTTGGCGGCATCCAATACAGGGTCGCCTGGTGGTTGTGGAAAGCGAAAGACAAGCGGATGCAGGATGACGCTTTGTCGCGTGGCGTCCCACAGCAGCGTCTCGTCGCCGATGAGTGGTTGCCAGTCGTCGGCTCCGAATATGAGATGAAAATGCGTTTGGTTGGCGTCCATGCAGCACCTGTGTGTTCAGAATGGTCTCGAGGGTTAGCAACTGTCGGGTATGACTGGCACAGGCAAGAGGCGTGGTGGTTCCCCGTCTCCTGTGGGCGGCGTTGTGCCGCGGATGGTGTCCAGTGGGCGGGCACTTCCAGATGCCACGCTCACCCCGATCAGGTGTGGCAGTTCCAGCCCTTCCATGCTGATGCTGGTCAATGTGCCACCTGTTTCCAGGCCAATATGCATGTCGTTCACCGATTGCACACCGTCCACGCGAGCGGCAACTGCCAGCAGCGTGCTAACGTCCACCGGGGTGTTGCGGGGCCAGCCGGTTTCCTCGAACCCGCCCACCAATGGCGACAAGAATGTGCGAATGGCCTGGCGCACGGCATCGTGTACGGGGGCCATATCACGCCCAGCAACCACGTCGATGCCCACAGAGACCCAGATGCGCTTGTAGAGGGGGCCACGCACATGCACTTCGGTGGTAACGAGGCGGCGAGGGTTCAGATGAGCGCAAACGGTATCGAGAAAAAGTTTGTTGGGGCGTGGCGCATCGGGATAGAGCGGGTCGTACTTGGGAATGACCATGACCGTTACCACGCCAGCCGATGGTGTAGTAGGGGTATCGGGGTGGAAAAGCGGCAACACATCTACACGCCCGATGTCCACACCAGGAGTGCGCTCGGTGATGTCGCGAAAATCATCGGCGGTTACCAATCGGTCCTGATGGCGCAGGAATGCAGGGATACGCCGCTCGGCTTCGTCCACTGTTTCGGGGTCGTCTCCACCCCAGGTAGGAAGTGGGTTGCTGACTTTGACGCCGGCGGGCAAGAGCGCCCCTTTGGTGATGGCGCCGATGCCGACGACACCCTGACGCCCGCCCCCGTAGTCGTATGTGGCTTGAATACGGGCGCCGCGCGGGGGGCGTCGTCCGTTCAGCCCGGTGCCAAACTGCACCAGGCCACTTTCGGGGTCGAGCGTGAAGACGTTGACGGGCGGTGGTGTAGTCTCATTCTCGGCGTAGTCGCTCAGCAAGCTCACAGGCCCGGATGAGACTTCGGGGCCTGCTGCCAGCAGGTCGTCGATCAGCATCCACTGTTCGCCCCCCACCGTCAACACCAGACTATCTGGCAGCACGGGGGTTTGGCTGAGTTGCACGCTCTGGTCGGGTTCGCCTGTGCCAACGCCCAGGATTTCGCCCACGATGCGGGCATACTGTACCACGGGCACGCTGTTGATGCCCAGCCACGAGATGCGTGCCTGCACGTGCCCCCCTTCGGGGATGGTATCGTCGGCAACGCGTACACGCAGCCATGTGATGATGCGCTCGGCTGTCTCGGTGTCATCGATCGCGGGAGGAAAATCGCCCGTGCCCTGTTCGCTGGGTTCCAGATTGGCCCAGAGCCGCAAGGCACTCGCTTCGGGCAATGTGAGTTGCACGATGCCCGGTTCGGCCAGCAAGTCGGTGCTGGAAACGGCGTCCAGTTCGCGATACTGGGCAATGCGCAGGGCGGGGTCGGGGGGCAACAGGCCGTCAGTGGGCACGTTGGGAATTTCAAAACGCAGGGCAGCATGGGGTTGACCGCTGCCCTCTGTGCGGGCGGGGTGGAGCGTGCGGGCTGTGGCGTCCAGTGCGGGAAGCACAGCGACTGTGAGCGTGCTGTTGGCGATGACAGCGCGAGTGGTTTCCACCTGATCGGCGTCACGGGCGAGCAGGGCGATCCAGATGGCCTCGCCCACGGTATCGGCAGCAATGTCGATCGCGGGAATGACGGCCTCACTGGTTGGTGGCTCTATTTCCTTGGTTTCGTAGTAGGTGAGTTCGACACCGGGTTCGAGAAAACTCTCGAAGAGTGGTGCATAGATGGCGTCCACTTCGGCGATGCGTTCATCGGGCAGGCGGCTTTTGTAGAAGATTCGAGCTTCCAGCGGCTGAACAGCCAGTGCGTTTTGGGTGCGGAAGGGAACATTGCCGGCGTAGAGCTCCAGCCCGGCGGGAAGTGTGATGGGCGCAAGA
This sequence comes from Ardenticatena sp., assembly GCA_015487975.1. Classification (GTDB taxonomy): domain Bacteria; phylum Chloroflexota; class Anaerolineae; order Ardenticatenales; family Ardenticatenaceae; genus Ardenticatena. Next base: position 1,740 of record WFOS01000109.1, on the reverse strand, counting down.
GGCCCACGAGTGTTACTGAATTGCACGAAGCCGCGGGCGGTTTGGGCTGGTTGCACACCAAGCCCAAGCAGCGCCAGGAACTTCTTGCGGTTGCGTTCGGGAATCTGATTGCTGCGGTAGAGCAAACTCTCGGTCATGAAGGCAAAGAGTTGCAGCAATGTAATCCCGGGATCGCTTTCGTTGTGGTTCGTCCATTCAGGTGTGTGAACGGGAATGCGGGCAATCGCTTCCTGTACGATTTGCTCGAACGAACGGTCGTCTAAATTGGGGATGGACAGCGGCATAGAACGCTCCTCTTATCCCAGATGCACACCCACAGTCGCGCGATCACGCGCCTGTGTTGCCACCAGGCTGTATTCGATGGTGACAATGGCGGTTTGCGGGTCGTTTTCATCTTCTTGCACCAGCACCTGCTCGACATGGATGCGCGGTTCCCAGCGTGCCAGTGCCTGGCGTACCCGTTCTTCGATGAGGCGGTGCGTGCTGGCAATGTTGGGTTGAAATAGAAACGCACGTAGCCCACCACCAAAACCGGGGCGCATGAGCCGTTCGCGCAGGTCGGTCAGCAGGATGACTTGGATGTTTTCGCGGATGTTTTGCGGGCCTTCGGACCAAACCATGCGGCCATCTTCCCCAATGCGGGGTGGGAAACTGATACCTTTTCCAAAAATGTCTGCGGGTGTGTTCATGTGTGTTCCTTGATGGTGTAGAGATTAGAGAGTGGAGAGTGTTAGTCTTCGGCGACAGGGACTGGGATACAGATTTTGAAGAATGGCAGCCACCAGAAGACGATGTTCAGCAGGTTGACGATGATGAGCAGCAGGATAAGGGCGCAGATGGTGATAATGGGAATGGACATGCTGCAAATCATACCGATGCTGAAGTCATTCTCGCAATCGTTCAACTCGCCGTTCTCGATTTGATCCAGCGATAGACCGCTCAGCTGGCAGATTTGTTCGCGTAATTTTTTGGAAAGCACAATCGAGACGTTTTGCTGGTATTTGCGCAGGTTTTGCAGGCTTGTGTCGGGCATGGTGATACGCACGGGGCGCATAGGAGCGTCCGGGTCGAAGAAAGCGGCAATGGTGAATGGCAGACTAGGGGCGCTGACGGTCGTCTCGCGGGTTCGACGGGCCAGGGCAGTTGCCAGTGCGGGGTCGGTGGGGATGAAGGGGAGTGGCTGGCACCCGGGGCGCTCGTACACGCAGCGCACGACGTAGTGCGGCGGTGTCGCATCGGGCTGAGAGGTGGGGCTGAGAAGAACCCCCATGGGATGTGGTGGCAAAGCCGCTTCGACCAGCCCGGGCAACTCGTCGAGAATGGTTGCGAGTGGCGGGACGCTGTCGCGCACGTCGTAGGTGATACCTGCGATTGTGCCGCTGAGGTTGAGTTCGTCTTTGTGTTGCCAGACGGTTTGGAGTGCGGTCAGCCACGATGTGCCGCCGATGCGCCAGCCGTCGCCAATCCCGTCTTCGTTCGTGTCGGCATTGGCGAGTTTGTCGTACAGGATCCGCTCATCGGTGTGCGCATCAGGTGGGGAACCGTACACAATGGCTTCGTGCAAGGTTGGGATCTCTAGCATGAAAAAGTCCATCATATCGAGCAGCGCAAACAGCGAAGCGCTTTCGGCTGCCTCATCTGGCAGGTCGTTGCCACCCTTGTCGAGCGTTGCCTGTGCTGAGATGATGCGGGTGTCGAAGGTTGTCATGCGCGGGTCTTCTTCGCCCAGGGGTGGGGTAG
>WFOS01000108.1 GCA_015487975.1 Ardenticatena sp. | reverse complement strand
GGGCCGCTTCGGTGGTGGTAAACACCTGTTGGGCTGCGACCAAGAAGTGTATGTAATCCAACTCGTCCACTTTCGGCGCCCTCATCGCTGACCTCCTATGTCTGGGCTCTCTTTTCAGTTTACTCCAATACTTGGAACTGCGTAAGTCCTATGGATAATATTCGCTTTGGTGATATTTCTCAGGTTGTTACGGATGCCCTAAAACATGGTTTGGAACGTGGCCCAAAAAAACAAGACGTGGCACTTCGCCACGTCTTTTTGCAATGGGCACGAGGTGTCAGCAAGGTGGAAGTCTTGGTTGACACTTTGGGCTTACCCCCACACAGTAGTGTCGTTGCGGCTGGTGAAGTATGTTCCAGCCTCCCCCCCCCTTGACCATCGAGGCGGTTGCTGCGCTTTGGGGAAAGCGTGAACACTGCGAAGAACCAGGGGATGCTTCCAAAGCGCCTTGAAGTCTCGTGTGCGTGTGGCGGCTCTGTGTGCAAAGTAGTTTGCCATTCCTCACAGGTCTTGATGCCTCATTTTCGTTCCGAGTGCGAATGTAAAGCACACTTGATATTGCGTGCCTCGTTTGCTATAGTGCAGGTTGTCAGGTGTGCTTGCTTGATGACATCAACAGCATGACGGCATCGTTGCGGGGCATCGAGAAGGAGAGGAAAATTCCCCATTTGCAAAGCGACGATGTATGGCACTGGTTGAGAGAAAGGAGCAATCAGCCATGGACAAAACGACACGGCGGTACCTGCGCCACTTTCTAGTGATCATGGTGCTGTATGTGATCAGCGTTGTGATCTCCGTTCGCCAGTTGCCTCTTTTGAAGGGAACAGTAGGGCGCATTGTTGCCGCAATTGCGCCGGTTCTTCCTCTTCTCCTGCTCGTGTGGGCGTTTTTGAAATATCTGAACAATGTGGATGAGTTGCAGCAAAAAATCCATCTCAATGCTATTGCCTGGGCAGCGGGTATGACTGGTCTTATCACGATGACCATTGGGTTTTTGGAAAATGTGGGCCTACCACGGCTCTCCTGGCTATACATTTTTCCTTTGATGATAGCATTATGGGGTATCGGTTTGGCCTTTTTCACACGGAGGTACTCATGAAGAACCGGCTTCCCGTACTCCGTGCTGAACGAGGGTGGTCACAAGCCGAGCTGGCAGAACGTTTGGGGGTTTCGCGGCAGACGGTGAATGCCATCGAACGCGAAAAATATGACCCCAGCCTGCCATTGGCCTTCAAGATTGCAGAAGTCTTTGGCCTGCCTATCGAGCAAATTTTTTTCCCTGATTGGCGCACTGACGAGAACGGCGCGTCGGAATAGATGCAGGTTGATTTTGCTTCGTCTTCATTGTCTGACATAGTTTCACTCACTCACCGTTCGTTTCGTCGTCGGTGTGATGTTTGCCGCGCTTTTCTTGTTCTCTTCGTCATCTGCTTCGGCTGATACGGGTGTGTTTGCCAGCGGAAGTCCTGCTTAGCATGAGCAGGTACAGGATTTTCAGCGCTTTCAAGTATCTCTTGAAATTTTGCAGAATTGTTTGACCCTCTCACCTTATTTTTCTTGTTGTGGTGGGTAGATAACTATGCCCCCGAGGAAGGCAAAGTCATCTGCCTCTTCTAAAGGGAGGATTTCAGCATGATGATCGTGTCTTGGGTGAAATTCATGGGTCTGCTCTCCATAGCCCTCATATATGGGTTTTTGTTCTATCGATATCGCCGGTGGTGGGTTTTGTTGTTCACTCTTCTGGGATGTATAGCGGCAGTTGTACAGATCATACCAAGGTGGGAGGCGTATCATAATTGGGTGGCAGGAATCTACATTGTAATGGTGCTTGTCCTTTCGAGTACTCTCCGTAATATGTCTCATTCCAAACTTCCCTAGGCGATAGGCATTCATCCGCATCCCCTTGCTGAGTTTGTCCGTTTTGTAGCACCTTTTTTGTCGAACGAATACGTCGCTATGTATCGTGGCTAGCAGAAGAGAAAGACGTGGCACTTCGCCACGTCTTTTTGCAATGGGCACAAGGCGTCAGCAAGGCGGAAGCCCCAAATGGTGGCTCGGGATGGGACGCGCCCACATTGGCATCGCTGTTGGCCGCAAGGGGGGTTCTGTTGACCGTCAAGGTGCCGATTGTACGTTGCGCATAGCCCTCGAACACTATTGCCATCCATGGAAGGCAGGCAGAAGGTGGAAGGTAGGCGCCTTTTCACAATCTGCTTCCTTCACCTATAATCGCCCCTCACAGCCTAATGACCGAATTCCGCTAGCTAGAAAGGTAGTCGAACACAATGGGACGTATCTACGTGGCGTTGGACCTTGAAACCACAGGACTAGACCCTGAAAACGACCGCATTATCGAGATTGGCGCTGTGAAGTTTCGTGTCGCCGATCAGCCAGATGAAGAAGACGAAGTCCTCGACTCGTTTCAAATATTCGTCAACCCCTATCGCAAACTGGCCCGCAACACCATCAACCTGACAGGGATCACACAAAAAGACGTGGCCAATGCGCCCCCTCTGGAAGCCGTTTTGCCCGAATTGGAACGATTTGTGGGCTATTATCCTGTGGTGGGGCACAACATCGGTTTCGATTTGCGTTTTTTGCAAGCCCATGGTGCCCTCGAAGGCGCGATAGGGGTGGATACCTTCGAACTTGCCGGAATTCTCCTTCCCGATGCGCCGCGATACAGCCTAGGAAAACTAGCCGAATATCTGGGCATCGAATTTCCCACGCGCCACCGAGCGCTCGACGATGCCGATATGTCGCGCCAGCTCTTTCTGGCATTGTGGGAGCGTGCTTGGTGCCTTCCCCCCGATGTGCTCCAAGCCATCGTCAGCGTCGCTCAGCGTAGTGATTGGCGCTTGCGCTCGTTCTTTGCCGCTGCCCTGCGTCGGCAAGGGATTGGGGGGGGCGGGCCTCGTCAGATACGTGAACGTCCGCCTATCCCGCCAGCACTCACCTTCCGCGAGGGTGCCCCGCCCGTGCTGGATATTGCCCGCCTGGAAGCCTTTTTTGCGCCCGATGGCCCCCTCGCGCAAACGTTCGAAACGTTTGAGCCACGTCCCCAGCAGGTGGCGATGATGAAGGCCGTCGCCCAGGCATTCAACCGTGGGCAACACCTGCTTGTCGAAGCCGGCACAGGTACGGGCAAATCACTGGCGTATCTGCTGCCAGCCGTCGAACATGCCGTGCAGGCACAAGAGCCCGTCATCGTCTCCACCAATACCATCAACCTGCAAGAGCAGCTGTTCCACAAAGATTTGCCTCGCCTGCAACAGGCCTTCGATAAACCCTTTCGCATCGCTTTGCTGAAAGGGCGTGCCAACTATATCTGCCCACGTCGCTTCCGCGATTACTTGCAGCGTGAACGTTTCAGCGAGGCGGAAGCTCGTCTCATGGCACGTCTGCTCGTCTGGTTGCCCAATACTACCACAGGCGACCGCAGTGAACTGCTCATCCAGCGCGACGAGCAAAAATACTGGCCATACATCTGTGCCGACCAACATGCGTGCCGTTCATTCGGGTGCGGCCCCCACACCGATTGCTTTTTCTATCGCGCACGTGCCCAGGCACAAGGAGCGCATATCGTCGTGATCAATCATGCGCTTCTCCTTGCCGACGCTGCCATGGACAACGCCATCTTGCCCGAACACCGATACGTCATCGTGGATGAAGCCCACCACTTGGAAGATCGCGCGACCGAACACTTTGGCGGGCGTGTGCATGCCGCCGAAACACGGGATTTTCTGCATGGTTTGGTTGCTCAGCCGCAAAATGGCGCGCCAGGCGTCTTCCGTGCGCTGGCGCGGCTTTTGCGAGAAGACAAAACGCTCTTACCCGACGAACAGAAAGCCCCTCTACGCCGTCTAACCGAAGAACTCATGCAGGGAATTCAACAGGCGGCCCACCATCTCGACCGCATGTTCGAATCGATCGAACTGGCCATTCAGCCGCACACGCCGCGCCGTGGCGAGTACGACGCCAAAATCCGCCTGCTCCCCGACGTGCGCGATACAGCGGCATGGCACCACGCCGTGCAGGACGCCCAGGAGGCTGCCGATACGCTGACGCGCGTCATGCAGGGCATAGACCGCCTGACCAGTACGCTCGATACGCTGCTCGAAGACCTCGACCTTGACCGCTGGTCGCTTGTGCTCAACATGCTCTATGTTACCCATGCCCAGATCGAAGACCTCGCGTTCAACCTGCAGCGTATCGTCATTGCCCCTGACGAGAACGACGTTTGCTGGGTGCGTGTCAATACGCGCTGGAACCGCCTCGAACTCAATCGCGCGCCGCTCCACGTTGGCACCATGTTGGCCGAAAACGTGTTTGGCAAGCGGCGCAGCGTCGTGCTCACCTCGGCCACGTTGCAAAGCGATGGAGGTTTCCAATACATCCGCGACCGCCTGGGGGTCCCCCACGCTGCCGAATTGGCGGTTGGTTCACCTTTCAACTACCGCGAAATGGCACTGGTCTATGTTGCTACCGACCTGCCTGAACCAAACAGTCCCAACTACGCGCGGGCGCTAGCACAATCGGTCATGGATTTGGCACGTGCGACGGAAGGGCGCATGTTGGTGCTCTGTACCAGCAAAACCCAACTGCGCCGCCTCTACGAAGCCATCGCTGACCCGTTGGCGCGAGACGAGATTACCGTCATCGCCCAGTACTTCGACGGCTCGCGCCATACGTTGGTGGAACGATTCAAAGCGACGGAACGCACGGTATTGTTGGGAACACAAAGTTTTTGGGAAGGCGTGGACATTCCAGGTGAGGCGCTGAGTTGCCTGGTGATTACGCGGCTGCCATTTCCTGTGCCCAGCGAGCCGATTATTGCTGCCCGTGCCGAAACCTACGACAACGCGTTCTATCAGTACACCATTCCACAAACCATTTTGCGCTTTCGTCAGGGCTTCGGCCGCTTGATTCGCAGTCAGGAAGACCACGGTATCGTGGCTATTTTCGATGGGCGCGTGGCGAGCAAAGCCTATGGGCAACACTTTTTGAATGCGCTTCCCGAATGCGAAATCGTCTACGGTCCAGCCCGAGATTTGCCGCCGCTGGCAGAACGTTGGTTGCATCCAGAGCGGTTGTTTTTCGAATAAGCGGTATCATCACCGGTTGTTTGAAAAAGAGGAGGCGCCTGTCTTCGGCATTGACAGGCGCCCTTGCTTGACATATCATCAACCTGCGTCTGACACCACTCGAAAGAGTCGTAGCGCATGACCACTCAAACCAATCGTCTGAGCCTCACAATCTCACAGTTCGTCACCCTCTTGCTGCTGACGATTCTGTTGTTGTCGTTGGCAAACTTTGGGCTTCGTGCAGTTGAGCGATATCGTTTGCGGCATCGTGCGGACGTATTGCAGGCTGCCATTGCAGCCGAACGCGAAGAATATGCGCGTTTGCTCGCACGCAAGGCGTATGTCGCGTCGCCTGAATACCAAGCACGCCTGGCGCATGAACTGGGGTTGTATGCGCCCAACGAACGCCGCCTGATTGTGCTCGATGGGGAATCGCTCCGCAACACGACTGTCGAAGAAGAACGTGTAGTCGTCCGCGAAGCGGATATGCCTGTACAGCCATACTGGCAACAATGGTGGGAAGCTTTTTTCGGCCCACTGGATGAAAACGCTGCCCCCTAATCTTTTGCCCCCGCTGTTTGCGTTTTCGGCGTTTCTTCGCACTTTTTCTTCATCATCAGGCAGACCCCAAATCGTATTTGGCGGGCAAGCGCCTGCACAAGCTCTGGCAATGTGCGTGGTTGGCGCCACGGGAGCAGGGCATAAAACGCATTGCGTGTACGTACCCACTCCATGAAACGCTTGGGTGAGGCGTCAGGCCCAAACAACAAAGGCCATCGTTCGGTGGCTGGCCCGGAAGGATCGCGCCAATCCAGCCCTTCCCACTCCGCACGCACACGCACACCTGTCAGATAGGCGTCGTATTCCTGTTCCAACGAGCCGACGATATGCCCACGCCACCGCGCCATGTGTGCCAGTTCATGTGCCAGCACCTCGATATTGCTCGCTTCGTCTCCCGTATCCCGCATGATGATGGCTTCGATTGGCCAGGGAAACGTAAAAGCAGTTCCCACGGGGGGTGTTCCCCATTCGATACGGGGCCAGCGTCGGTGGACGTAGGCAACCAGCGGGGCGCCTGTGGGTGTTTGCGCAATGGTTTCCAGCAAGCGGAGAATGTGGGCATCATAGGGGCGTGGGCGTCGTGTGAACACGAGCCAATCCAACCAGTTTTGCCACCTCATGGCGCGCTCCTTGCATCTGTCGAACACAACGGGCGTGGCTCATCACCACGCCCGTTTGGCTTACATTTCTTTGGGAGCAGTCATGCCCAGCAGGTGCAATGTGCGTGCTAGTGCAATTTGCGCTGCTTTCACCAGCTTCATGCGTGCTTTCACCAGCGCCTCATCCTCGGCCGTCAGCACTGGACAATCGCGATAGAACTGATTGAAGGCGCTTGCCAGCTCGCGGGCGTAGAACGTTAGATGGTGCGGCGCCAGCTCGGCCGCACAGTGTGCCAGCACATCACTCAGGCGCAACATCTCACGAATGAGTGTGCTTTCGGATGGGTGCGTGAGAAGTGAAACATCCGCATCAGGGTCGAATGTGATACCACGCTCGGCCGCCTGGCGCTCCAAAATCCCTGCTGTGCGGGCATGCGCATATTGAATGTAGTAAACGGGGTTTTCGTCCGACTGCTGCGTCGCCAACTCAAGGTCGAATTCCATTTGGGCATTGGGGGAACGGCTAATCATGAAGTAGCGCACTGCATCAGCCCCGACTTCGTCGATCAGCTCATCCAGTGTCACAAAATTGGCGCGGCGTGTGCTCATCTTCACAGCTTGCCCGCCACGCACCAACGTGACGAACTGATGGAAAATGGGCTGAATCCGCTGCGGCGCGTCGGTGTATCCCAGTGCATAAACAGCATTGATGACATCGGGCATTTCGGCAATGTGGTCGCTCCCCAGGACATCCACGATCAAATCGAAACCGCGTTCGAGTTTGTTCACGTGGTAGGCAATATCGGGCAGGCGATAGGTTGGTTCGCCAGTCGAACGCACCAACACACGGTCTTTGTCCGCACCAAACTCAGTCGCCTTGAACCAAACAGCGCCGTCCTTGTCGTACACGTACCCCTTTTCGCGCAGGCGTTCCAGCACATCCCAGATTACGCCCGTTTCGTAGAACGTGGCTTCGTTGGTGTAGACATCATGATGAATGTTGAGCCGTTCCAGTGTGTTGCGAATGTCGGCAAAAATCACATCTTGCGCAATCTCTTTGAAGAACTGCCAATCCTTTTCAGCCGCTTCGGGCCCATATTCGTCGAGAATATCGCGTGCAATGTCGATAATGTACTCGCCCTGGTAGTAGTCGTCGGGGAATTCGATATCTTGCCCCAACAATTGCAAGAGGCGCAAACGCACTGAATCGCCAAGGACGCGCATCTGGCGGCCGGCATCGTTGTAGTAGTATTCGCGTGTGACGTTCCAGCCCACGGCTTGCAGAATGTTGGCGAGTGTATCGCCCAACACCGCACCACGCCCGTGCCCCACCGTAAGCGGCCCAGTGGGATTGGCGGAGACGAATTCCACCTGTACGTTTTTGCCCACACCCATATCCAGGTTGGCGAAGGTTTCCCCTTCTTCCAGAATGCGGTTGACCTGCTGTGTCAGCCAGGCAGGATTGAGGCGCATGTTGATGTAGCCTGGCCCGGCCAGCTCGACGGTGGCAATCAGCTCATTTGCGGGCAAATGCGCAACGATGATTTCAGCAATCTGACGTGGAGCGCGGCGCATGGGACGCGCCAACGGCAGCGCCATGGGCGACGCAAAATCACCATGCTCGGGACGTTTGGGGCGCTCAACGATGATCTCGGGCAATGCTTCAGGGGCAACATAGGGCAATGCGCCTGCTTCCATTGCCGTCTGGAGGGCTTCGGCCAAAATATCACGTAGTTGCAAGTGAATCAAACGCATAGTCTTCACCCTGACTGTGTCTACATTGGTTTTGATTGTGCGATTGTCCACAAACTCCACTTTTGGGCAAGTATCAGAAGGGGAAAGAGCCGCCAGGGAGAGCGAAGTCTGGCGACGTTGGCACAACGAAATGCGAACTGGGGTGTGTCCCAACTTTGTGGTGAGGATTCAGAGGGCCTGGCGGATTTGCTCCCACGCCCAATTCCATTCTTTTCTCCCGCCCATACCAGCAGTGCGTAATGCTAGCATACTCCTCAGCCCTTTTGTTTTCCAACGCTGTCCGCGTCCTC
>WFOS01000107.1 GCA_015487975.1 Ardenticatena sp. | reverse complement strand
CACTCGATCCGCTGAGGATACTGAAAGAGTGTAAACCTGGCCAGTCGCTTATCGACTGGCCCAAGCCGCAGTCGCACTCGATCCGCTGAGGATACTGAAAGATAACGCGCGCGGTAAATATACTCGTTCTTCTCGCTGCCGCAGTCGCACTCGATCCGCTGAGGATACTGAAAGTGTTACTTGTTAGTTGATTGACGATTGCAAGCACAGCCGCAGTCGCACTCGATCCGCTGAGGATACTGAAAGGTCGCAGCCGAGACGCTGCGCGACGGCAGAGACGATGCCGCAGTCGCACTCGATCCGCTGAGGATACTGAAAGAGCAGCGACCATTTCGGCAATTGCCGTTTTCACGGCGCCGCAGTCGCACTCGATCCGCTGAGGATACTGAAAGAGAAAGGAGGGTAACTATGCGTGGGAAGTGTGCAATGCCGCAGTCGCACTCGATCCGCTGAGGATACTGAAAGGAACTGGCTTGAACATTTGAATCCTCCTTGTTACTTGGCCGCAGTCGCACTCGATCCGCTGAGGATACTGAAAGAACGCAAGCACAGTATAGCAGATTTCGATGCGAGTGCCGCAGTCGCACTCGATCCGCTGAGGATACTGAAAGGCGCGATTTCGCTGCACAGGTGTCGGCGGTACTGCGCCGCAGTCGCACTCGATCCGCTGAGGATACTGAAAGTGCGAGCGCGAGCGCTATCACCGTATCGTCATGCAGCCGCAGTCGCACTCGATCCGCTGAGGATACTGAAAGCGGCTTTAAATTTCTTAATGAGGAACATGGGGGAATGGCCGCAGTCGCACTCGATCCGCTGAGGATACTGAAAGTATTTTGTATAATTATCTGGAAGTGTTTGCAATCTTGCCGCAGTCGCACTCGATCCGCTGAGGATACTGAAAGATAACAATATCTACATCGAAATCTTTTCCGTTTATCTGCCGCAGTCGCACTCGATCCGCTGAGGATACTGAAAGTTGTTAACAATATTTTTCTTCACGATTTCGATTGCGCCGCAGTCGCACTCGATCCGCTGAGGATACTGAAAGGCGACGCATGTGCTGAGCGTCGCAGCGCAGGTACGCCGCAGTCGCACTCGATCCGCTGAGGATGCGAAAGATCGCTTTTATTCCCCACGCTCGGCTTTTCGCTCGTTCCCCTTTCCCCATTTCTCAGCGTAATGCAATCTGCTTCACAACGCTGGATAGTCAACCTGACAGACAAAAGGCTTCATGCTATCATGGGCCTATCTCGGAGTAAGCAGATTGTGCATCGACCTTGCGAATTCATTGCGTGCACAGGAGACAGGCATGAACGACCGTCGAAACCGCTGGCTGCTGGGTGGGTGTGGGGCGGCGCTGGTCGCCTTTTTCTGCTTTTTCTGCTTTTGTGCCTTCGTCCTCTTTTTCTGGTCAGTGCGTCCCCCTTCATTTTGGGAACAGGAACGCCTGCAAGCAGAGTCATCCCAAAGTGATACGTCCTGGCCTGTTGGCCTGACCGACGCAAGCGGGCGGACCTGGACGCAAGATGATTTCCAGGGACGCACGCTCGTGCTCAACTTCTGGGCGTCATGGTGTGGCCCCTGTCGGCAGGAATTGCCCGAATTGCAACGTCTAGCGCAAGCGTATACCGGCCAGAAAGTGATCGTGTTACTCATCGATGTCGATGAACCGCCACACGTGGTCGAGCGTTTTCTGCGTGATGAGGGCATCACATTCCCCTACACGATTGATACCGATGGCCACTGGCAGCAACGCTACCACGTGCGTGCCTTACCCACCACGCTCGTCTTTTCCCCCAGCGGAGAGATCACGGCGCGTATCACTGGCTGGCGTGGCACCGCCTATCTTCGCCGCGCCATCGAAACAGGAATCCCACAAACAAGATGACCACCATGAGCGACGACCCCAAACTTCCCGAACAAACCGCGATTGGTTGGGCACTCTTCGATGCCGCCGATTTTGCTGGTGCCGCCCAGCGCTTCGATCTGGCTTTGCAGAACGATCCAACCGATGTCGAAGCGTTGCGGGGACGGGCACGCCTGCATCTCATGCAGAACGAAATTGGCACTGCCATCATTCTGCTCGAACACGCGCTTGCTGTCTTGCAAACGGGCGAAGACGTGGCCGCGCCTGCGGATGCAGAGCAACGTGCCCGTCGCGATCTGGCTTGGGCCTACTATCGCCTGAACCGCTTCGATCTCGCTGCCGAGCAGTTTGCCGCGCTTGGCGAAATGGCGCGTGCGCAGAAACTAGCCGCATTTGATCAGCGTGCCCCGTATCGGCGGAGGGGCAGCGTCGATTCGACCGTGCTTCCATTGGTCGCCCGCGATCCCGTGCCTTTCGTGGTCCTGACGCTCGGCAATCGCGACCACTTGTTTGTGGTGGACACAGGCACCGGTGAATTGACGATTGACGTGCGGTTGCTCGATGAATTGGGGCTCCCACGTTTTGGTGTGCAGCCCTCGCGCACGGCAGCCAGCGACCGTCATGTGGCGGTTCACCACACCATCGTGCCCCGCGTGCGCCTGGGCGACATCGTCTTGGAAGATGTGCCGGCCGAAGCAGAGGACATCCAGAGCCGTGCCCCACAAATCAGCGGTTTCATTGGCTTCAATCTGCTGGCGCAATTTTGCACCACGCTAGATGTGCCCAAAGGCGTGCTGATCTTAGAACCGCCTGGCGCTCGCACCATACCCGACCACGCGCAACCAACCCCCTTCTGGCTGCTTGATGACCATGTGTTGCTGGTGCCAGGGGCTCTCGATGGGCGCGAGCACCTTTTCGCCGTGGCAACTGGATTTGCGGGGGCAGCGTTGAGTGCGCCGCCGACCACGTTCACCCAATCTGGCATCGCATTGGAGATGGGAATGCCCTTCCGCGGCGTCAGCGGTGCGGGCACACACGAAGTCACCTTGTTGCGCGTGGATGAATTGCGCGTAGGCCCACTCACCCTGCACGATGTCGAAGCGCTGGTCGGGCTTTTTTCCCCCTCGCTCGAATGGCGCTATGGCTTTCGCATTGGTGGTCTGGTAGGGCACGACGCATTGCGCACCACCCGCTGGACACTCGATCTGGCAACACAGGCACTCTGGTTCGAACATGGAGCATGAGACGTCCAATGAGCCATCAGCCAATGAAAGGATGCGAGTATGCACTGGCCGAATGTTCCACGTGTTGACCTTCTGGCAGGCCCAACCCCGCTCATGCGCCTGCATCGTTTGACGCGCGCAGTTGCCCCTGATGGCCCCATCATCTGGATGAAGCGTGACGACCTGACGCCGCTTGTCATGGGGGGCAACAAGGTGCGCAAACTCGAATTTTTGCTGGCGGAAGCGCTCGCACAAGGGTGCGATACCGTCATCACGTTGGGGGCGTGGCAATCCAACCACGCCTGCCAGACCGCAGCAGCCGCACGCAAATTCGGCTTGCGGGCTGTCTTGCTGTTGCGCGGCGACCCCGATGCCCCCCGTGTGGGCAACCTGCTGCTCGATACCATCCTGGGGGCAGATGTTCGCCTACATCCCAACCCGCCACACGATTGGGGCGAACGTGTCAAGGATGAACTGGAAGCCGAAGGGCGGCGTGTCTATCTCATCCCCTACGGCGGCTCGAATGCAACCGGCGCGTTGGGCTACGCAGCGGCTGGTGTCGAACTGGCGCACCAACTGGCGGCGCTGGACATCGAACCGGCGGAGATTGTCATCACGTCGAGCAGTGGTGGCACGCAGGCGGGCTTGTTGCTGGCGCAGGCAGCCGGGTTTCTGGCAGCGCCTGTGTTGGGTGTGAGCGTGGATGAACGTGCTCCCGACCTTGCCAAGAACGTGTTGAGCATTGCCCGCGCAGCGGCAGCACGCTATGGCTTGCAAGCACCGACCCCAGACGTTGTGCGGGTCACTGACGCTTATGTGGGGCCGGGGTATGCCCGCCTGACACCGGGCGCCCGCCAGGCGATTCACCTGCTGGCGCAAACAGAAGGCATTTTGACCGACCCTGTGTACACGGGAAAGGCACTTGCTGGTTTGATCGACATGGCGCGTCATGGCCGCTGGAAATCAGGCGAGCATGTCGTTTTCTGGCACACGGGGGGCTTGCCTGCGCTCTTTGCGTATGACGTGACCGATACGACAATGGGTTGACGCGCGCACTGAATTCATCTACATTTGCCAGGCTAAGTTTTTCGATTTCCAAGCATGCCGGCGTGAATCGCGATGCCTTCTCGCATCGCTACCATACGAAGGGGTAGAAACGGAGCGCGACGAAGGGAGGAAACCATGCACGAGGCCAAAACCTACACATTGGACGAGATGTTACCCGGCGCGCGGGTGGCTGTGGGGCAATGCCTCGACGTAACCCCCAACGACCGCGTGTACATCATCACCGACCGCGATACCCTGCTCATTGGCGAAGCCCTGGCCGAAGCAGCACGCGAGCGTGGCGCAGCCGCTGTGCGCACCGTGTTGCTGGAAGATTTTGGTCAGCGTCCTTTCACCGATATTCCCCAAGGGTTCATCGAGGCGATTGTGGATTTTGCACCGACGGTCACCTTCTATGCCGCGCAAGCCCAACCAGGCGAAATTGCCTTTCGTATCCAAATGGGCACTGAATTGCGCCAGCGGCTCAACGTGCGCCACGGGCACATGATTGGCATTACCCCACCGTTGATGATGAGCGGCATGCTCGCCAATTATGAAGAAGTCGCCGCGTTGACGATGCGCGTCTACGAGCGCGTGAAAAATGCCCGCGAGATTCGCGTCACCAACGCCGAGGGCACCGACTTCACCGCCCACCTCGACCCCAACCGTCTGCGCTGGATTCCTTGTACTGGCTTGTACCATGCCCCTGGCAATTGGGGCAACCTTCCCGAAGGGGAACTCTTCACGTCACCGGCAAACGCAAACGGCGTGCTCACGGCCAACCTGTTGGGCGACCATTTCAGCGAAAAATATGGCTTGCTGGATGAACCAGTGCGCTTCATTGTACAGGATGGCGAAGTCGTGCGCATCGAACACCCCAACGCTGCGTTGGCCGAAGAGGTATGGTCCTACCTCAACAGCGCCGAAAACGGCCGTCGTGTGGGCGAATTTGCCATTGGCACCAATACCGCCCTGACTGAACTGACCGGCAACTTGTTGCAGGATGAAAAATATCCGGGCGTGCATGTGGCGTTTGGAAACCCCTATCCTGACCTGACAGGGGCCGAATGGACCAGTCGTGTGCATGTGGACGTGATTCCGTTGCGTGTCGATATCTTTGTGGATGGCACGCCAATCATGAAAGAGGGAAAATTTTTGCTTGAGGAGCTTTGAACATGCAGTTTTTTCCAATGCATAAACGGTATGGACGTGTCGCCATTTTCATCGATGGCTCGAATTTGTATCACACCGTGCGTGATTTAGGTATCCACATCGATTACAAGCGCATTCTCGAATATTTTTCGCAAGAAGGCCTTTTGTTGCGTGCGTTTTACTACACGGCCCTGCTTGATGAGCGCACACCCGATTGGCTCATCCGCCTGACCGATTGGCTGAGTTATAACGGGTACGTTGTGATTACCAAACAGGCACGCACATTCCGACGCCGTTATGTGGATGATAGCGGCCAATCTCATACCATTACCGAAACCAAAGGCAACATCGATATCGAATTGGCGATCGACATGCTCTCGTTGGCCCCCTACTACGACACGGCTATCCTGTTCAGTGGCGATGGTGATTTCGTGCGTCTTGTCGAAGCAGTGCAGCGCTTGGGGGTTCGTGTCGTCGTGGTGAGCAGTGAACGCACTCGCGAAAACATGGTTTCGGATGAATTACGCCGTCAGGCGGACGAGTTCATCGACCTGGTGGACATTGTCGAGCATATTCAGATGCAGGGGCAGGAGTAACCTGGTGTCAGTTGGAGGGCTGATGATACTCGGGGGGCTCATTGTTCTGGTGGGGCTGGCGGTCGTCTGGTGGCTGATGCGCAAGGATGAGCCCCCCCACACGTTGCCGCCTGGTGCCGAGATTGGCAACTATGGGCGCGACCGGTGGGAACGTGAACGACGCATGTGGGCTGCCACGCTCGAACGCCTGCACCGTCAGGCGGCAACATTTGCAACGCCGCCGCCTCACCTGGCACGGGATATTGAACGGGCACGCGAACGCCTGCAACGTGCTGAAGCGATGCTCAACAAGGAGGTTGACGAGGAATTATGAAAGCGGCTGACTATCCTTTCACAGTCACCATCGAAGTCCAGTTTCGGGATACCGATGCAATGGGGCATGTCAACAATGCCGTCTATTTCACGTACATGGAAACGGCACGCTCCAAGTATGTCATGCGCTTGATGAACCGTCAGGGGCTGGAAGCCTTGCAGATGATTTTAGCGCGGGCGTGTTGTTCGTTTCGTAGCCCGGCCTTTTTTGGCGAAACATTGACCGTTGGGGTAGGCATTTCACGCATCGGCAACAAGAGTTTCGACATGGTCTATCGTATCGAAGGCCCGGATGGGCGTTTGGTGGCCGAAGGAGAAAGCACACAGGTGATGTACGATTACGAAGCGGGACATTCCATCCCCGTACCGGCGGCGTTCCGGGCACGAGTAGCTGAGGTACAGGGGGCGTGGTCTCCCCCCACCCAAACGTAGGTTGTCGTGTACCGGTTTTGCTTGATACACTGAGGCGACAACCTGTCGCCTTTTTCTTTTCGCTGGGAGGTGTGTATGCGCGATAGACTCTGGTCTCTTTTCATCCTGCTTGGAGCGTTTCTTGTGGCCTGTGCCCCTTCGGGCAATGGCAACACGATGCAAGAAGCAACGCCACTGGTGCTTCTCGAGAAGGCATCGCCCACGTTGCCACTATCCCCTTTCATTGAACCTTCCCCGTCGCCGACGCTTCCTCTGTCGCCGACATCTGCCGCTACACCGACACCACCCGAACAGCCACAACAAGCGTGCCGCCTTGTCGCCGATGCTGATACCACTGTGTACATGCGCCCATCTACAGAAGCAGACGTGTTTGGCATGTTGACTGCGGGCGAATCTGTCGAGCCACAGGTACGGACAGCCGATGGGTGGCTAGGGTTCGACCCCGGCGTGGCGCAGGCAGGCAATAGAGGCGTTTTCCGATATCGCTGGATACGACCGGGAAGCACCGCTCATACCGAGGGGGCCTGTGATGCTTTGCCAACCGTATGGGCGCCAAAAGCGGGTATCTGCTACTTGATCCCCTTCGACGAGACACCTGTCTATGCTGAACCCCGCGAGGATGCACCGCTGCTCACAGTATTGTCCCCCGAAGCCGAAACGTTTGTGGCTGTGTTGGCGTTGAATGCCGACGGCACGTGGGCGCAGGTGGATTTGGCGGAAGGGACGGCCAACATGCAGGGGAGTGGATGGGTCGAAGGCGACATGCTCAACCTGAATGGGCCATGTGAGACACTGCCCAGCCGATAGGATCTTGGGCAACGACAAACGGGGCGGTTCACACCGCCCCGTTTGCGTAGCAAGACAGGCTACTTTCCTTCGACAGCGATGAAGACACTGACACCTTCGCCATTCTCTGCCGTTTCGACTGAGAGCGTGACCATCTGTGTCTCTGATTCGAACTGCAAAAGGGCGCTGGTCTCATCCTGGTATGAACTGGCATCATTTGCCTCGAAACCCTGCGCACTCAATTGTGCTCGGAAGAAATTGACAGCGTCTTGTACCGTCATATCAGGAAGGGTGTACGCCACACTTTGCTGAAACTGGAATTCCTTGCGTGCCGAGGCTGGTATTTCCAAATCGATCCCCAAAGTGTCCGCCAATGACGCTTCTTCAGGTGGCTCGATCGTGAATTCGGCATCGAAGTCGCTCAACGCATACGAGACGACCATGGAGCCTTCGGCATCTGGGTTGTCGCTATTGAAACCAGTGCCCGAAAACGCCATACGCCATTTGATGGGAATGCCACCTTCGGCCAACCAAAAATCGCCTTCGATGGTATCGATCGTTTGCAACTCCTCTTTTGCCTGCGGATCGTCGAGGGCAGCAAGCAACGTGTTTTTGTCGAAGCGGTAATGCGTCGTTTCGATGCCTTCGATGGTTTCCGTACCAACGTTTTCGATGTTGGAAAGTTCTTTTTCGAGCAACTCGAGATCCACGGGAGAGACGATCTCGGTAAAATCTGGAACTTCGTCCAATGTGGCTGTCATCCAATTCGCATCGAACAACGGAATGCGTGACCACGCTTGGTCACCAATGACGATGTATTCGGCAAACGTTTCGCCTCCTACGGTCATCGACACGTGCATAGCCAGAGGGTCGGCGACGTATTCGCCGATGATTTCCATATTCCCACTCGCCATCGGTGATGTATCGGCATCCATTTCGAACGCTTCGCCCGATGCCTCGACGGAAATGCGCGAGCGATAGCTGTTCACGCCCAACGCCTCGAAAACAGAGATGGTTTGCTCGGTGGATGCGGTGGGTGTTTCACCCTCCACCGTACCAGCTGCTTCACCGGGCATCGCCTCGGTGCTGCTCTCTTCCACAGGTGTGGCTGTTGGTTCAGGCGTGTTGGTGGGGTTGGGGGTGGGCGTTGGTTCGACGGTAGCAGTAGCAGTGGATGGAGCCGATTTGGATGGAGATTCGGTTTTCTCTTCGTTGCCTCCGTTTCCGCCACAGGCTGTCAACATGACAACCAGGGTCAGCAAAACAAAAAAACGCCGGTATGTGGGATAAGACATGTTCGTTCCTCCTACGAAATTTGGGGGCTGCCAACGGCAGCCCAAGTTCACGAATGATGCTGTGGAAAGGCTCGATACCTTCTCATACGCAACGTACTGTTGTAAGTTGCTGCAGCCAGACTATTCTGGAATACGAATGACGATTTTGCCGAATTGCTCGCCACGGTCGAGGATGGTGAGCGCTTCTTGAATGCGTTCAAGTGGCAGAACGCGGTCGATGACGGGTTTCAACACGCCCATCTCGACGAGGCGCATGAGGTCGAGGAACTCGCCACGTGATGACATCGTCGAGCCGATGATTTTCAGTTGTCGCCAAAAGACATACCGAATGTCGGTCTCACCTTTGGGGCCTGTGGTGGCACCAACCGTCACCAATCGCCCCCCTTTACGAAGCAGGCGAATGCTGTCCGACCAGGTGGCTTGCCCGACGTTGTCCACCACGACATCTACGCCTTTTTTGCCCGAATGCAGCCAAACTTCTTTCGCCCACTGCTCGTTTTCACGATAGTTGACAACCCATTCGGCACCCAGGGCGCGTGCGCGTTCCATTTTCTCGTTGCTGCTGGTTGTCGCCCAGACACGACAACCGGTGGCACGTGCGATTTGAATGGCAGCACTGTTCACGCCACCGCCAGCACCCAGAATGAGCACTGTTTCCCCTGAGCGGATGGCGGCTTGCGTTATCAACATGCGCCACGCTGTGGCAAACACCAACGGCATGGCAGCAGCTTCTTCGAAGGAAAGATGGTCGGGAATGCGGTGCAGGTTGCGTGCCGGCACCACGATGTATTCGGCTAATCCGCCCCAACGATGTTCACCAATGATGGCAAAGTGGTCGCATAGGCTATCTTCCCCACGAGCACACCATTCACATTCACCACAACTCAATGTTGGGTTGATGAGGACGCGCTCGCCAATTTGCCAGCCTTCGACGCCTGGCCCCAAGGCTTCGACAACACCCGCTACATCACAACCGCTGACGTGTGGGAAACTGGGGGGCAAGCCTGGCAGGCCTTTCAACACCCACAAATCTAGATGGTTGAGCGCTGACGCACGCACGCGTACACGCACTTCGCCAGAGCCTGGCTCGGGGGTAGGGACATCAGCAATACGGACAACGTCAGGACCACCGTGCTGTTCCATGATGGCTGCTCGCATGCACTCCTCCTCGAGGCGTTGCGTTGGTTGGTCAAGTGGCTGATACGACGGTTTCATAATAGCATGCTTTGTCTTCTGGAAAAGAGCGGCGAACGTCCCGTTTCGGAGCACTGACAAGACATCTTGTCAGGATTGGCTTCTGCGGTACGATGTGAGTGGCGCAAAACCGATGCGTGCACAGAAGAAGGGTGAAACCAGCCATGGAACAGCTTGACCAGATTATCCCCCCACCACAACGTGAAAAAATAGCACGAGGGATTTTACGGATTGTGCGTCGTCGTATTTTCGTCGATCGTCCCATGCACGATGTGTTGAGGGCGTTTCAAGCGTGGATGGATGACGTTTTGCATCACATTCTCGACATTGACCAGCCGCTCGACGAAGAACGCTTGGAAGCATGGGGGCATGCCGTCATTGACGACTTACATTTGAGCACGCCCGTTGTATTGGAAGCAACCCAAACGAAATTGTTGGATGCGCTGGAAGCCGCCCATCTGGAAGCACGCGAAGCTGTACTGGTACGTTTCATTCGTGCCTGGGTGAGACTCACGCGAGCCTTCGAGGATGCTCGTGAACGCTGGATTTTGGAACGTCAAGCAAGCATTCAAGAAGCGTTGTTTCGCAGTCGTGAGCAGATTGAACAGCAGCTTCGTGAAAGCGAAGCGCGATACCGCTCGCTGGTCGAACTTTCACCCGATGCTGTCATCCTGCACCACAATGGAACCATTTTGTACGCCAACCAGACAACCTATCGTATGCTGGGGATTCCCCAGGATGGGAGCTTGCTTGGGGCGTCTATTTACACCTCGCTCAAACCTGAATACCGTCGCAAAGTCGAAGAGCGTGTGCGCCAGGTGCAGGAAGAAGGCAAGATCGTCCCAACCATGCGTGAAGTCTTGCAACGTCCTGATGGTTCCGAAATTCATATCGAAGTGGCGGCTGCACCTGTCATCTACAAAGGTAAGCGGGTCGTGCTGGTTGTGGCGCGTGATGTGACCGAACGTGTACGTGTCGAGAATGAATTGAACGAAGCACGCGCTCGTTTGGCACAGGCCCAGGAACAGGAACGCTTACGGTTGGCACAAGAATTGCATGACGACGTGATCCAGTCGCTGGTTGTCATGCGGTTTTCGTTGAAGCATATCCAGCAACAGGTGCAGGCACTCGAAGGATCGGAGCAGACGTTGCAATCATTGCATCTGGTGCAAGAGCAGATTCGTCAGGTCACCGATACGCTGCGCCACTACGTGCGTGAACTTCGTCCTGCTGGTTTGCATGAGTTGGGGTTGAAAGCGGCGTTGCAGGGTTATTTGGAACGTGTGGCAGAAAGTGCCACCGAAGAAGGCATTCACATTCACATAGACATTCAGCCCCCGCCGGCCCACCTGCGTGAACCTGTCGCATTGGCGCTCTTCCGTGCTGCCCAGGAAGGGGTACGCAACGCGCTCAAACATGCCGCGCCCACCAATGTGTGGGTCTCGTTGCGTTTCGATGACCGCCAGGCCGTGTTGCTCGTACGTGATGATGGTATTGGGTTTCGTGTGCCCAAGCAGTTGAGTGAATTTGCATTGCAAGACCATTTCGGGCTTGTGGGTGTGCAAGAACGTGTTGCATGGGTTGGAGGTTCCCTCGAGGTCGAGTCTGTACCAGGCCAGGGAACACGATATGCCGTCTATGTGCCCGTGAACCCGTCGGGAAGACCCGCTGCCGTAATTGAACGATCAGTAACCAACTTATTCCATGGAGGCATGGTGTGACTCACCCAATCCGCGTCTTGCTGGCAGATGACCACCCGCTGATTCGTGCGGGCATTCGCACCGCATTGGATGCTGACGCAGGCATTGATCTGGTTGCCGAAGCAGCCGATGGAGACGAGGCCTACCGGCTGGCATGTGCGCATCGCCCCGATGTGCTTCTGCTGGATTTGAACATGCCAGGGCTTTCCCCACTCGAACTCGTTGCACGCTTGCGGGAAGAGGTGCCATCGCTCAATGTGGTCGTGCTCACCGCGTTCGATGATGATGTGTATGTGCGCTCACTCCTCAATGCAGGTGTCAAGGGCTACATCTTGAAAGATGAAGCCCTCGAAGCTGTCGTGCAGGCCATCCACAGTGTGGCCGTGGGGGGAACCTGGTTTAGCGAAACAATCGCCAGGCGGCTCTTTTCACAAAACGAAAAAGAAGCCTTTGCCTCACCTGCCGTCCTTTCCGAGCGCGAAAAAGAGGTCATGCGCTATCTCTTGCGCGGGATGACCAACCAGCAAATTGCCAACGAAATGGCGCTGGCCGAGCAAACTGTGCGCAACTATATCAGCCGCATTTACGCCAAATTGGGCGTGCGCTCACGCACCGAGGCGGCATTGTGGGCATGGCTTCACCGCTTTCGCGACTTCGATTGAGCCGGCGTTTTGCTCAGCATTTCGAAAAGAAGGTTTTACACACGCCCAAATTGGGGTATAGTTACAATGCCCTGTGCGCATATTCAACCATGGCTCGCTTTGTCGAGCCATTTTCAATGTTGAACCAATGTGGGGAGAGATTGGCAACGACCTATGGCAACACAAAAAACGATTCCGGCTCTGACAGGCCCAAACGAAGCCTATATCGTTGAGCTCTACGAACGGTATCTTCACGATCCTAGCAGCGTCCCCCCCGAATGGCAGCAATTTTTCCGCTATTGGGCACCTGCTGCCGCTCTGGGGCGCTCTGGCGTTCCCGAAGCCGTGACGCCGCCTGTTGAATTACGCCGCAAGATCGTGGCTGCCCATCGACTGGCCAACGCCATTCGACAGTTTGGGTTGTTGGCGGCACGTTTGGACCCCCTCGGCAGCGAACCACCTGGCGACCCCGCGCTCAGGCTCGAAACCTACGGGCTTACCGAGGATGATCTGGCAAACCTGCCTTCCGACATTGCAGGCGGCCCCGTGGCACAACGCACCACCACCATGCTCGAAGCTGTCGAAGCATTGCGTGCCATCTATTGCGGCACCATCGGCTACGACTTCGAGCACATTCACGTGCCCGAAGAGCGCGAATGGTTGCGTGCCGTTGTGGAAGAAGGACGCTTCACGCCCAAGCACGATCCGATCAACGAACGCGCCTTGCTCGAACGTCTGACACAGGTGGAAGTCTTCGAGCGCTTTTTGCACCGCACGTTCCCGGGGCGCACACGCTTTTCCATCGAAGGGCTGGATATGCTCGTGCCCATGCTCGATGAAATCATCGGGGGTGCTGCCGAAAGTGGCTATCGCCACATTGTGCTGGGAATGGCACACCGTGGCCGCCTGAACGTGCTAGCACACAACCTCAACAAACCATACGAAGAGATTTTGACGGAATTTTATGGCTCGGAGCCGCTTCCCGCTGCGGCGATCGAGGCCGCCGAAGAAGGCTACACGGGCGATGTGAAATATCACTTGGGTGCACGCCGCGCTGTGGATGGCGGCGAAGCTGTCGAGATGCAGGTGACGCTGGCGCCCAACCCCAGCCACCTGGAATTTGTCAATCCTGTGGTGCTGGGGATGGCACGTGCCGAACAAACGGAACGTCACCATCCTGGGCGGCCAACACTCTACCCTGTGCGGGCGTTGCCTGTGCTCATTCATGGTGATGCAGCCTTCATCGGCGAAGGAATTAGTGCCGAAACACTCAACCTCTCGCGCCTGACAGGCTACTGGGTGGGGGGCACCCTGCATATCATTGCCAACAACCAGGTAGGGTTCACCACCGATCCACACATGGGGCGTTCGACACTCTTTGCCAGCGACCTCGCCAAGGGCTTCAAGATGCCCATCGTGCATGTCAACGCCGATGACCCGCTCGCCTGCTTGACCGCCGTGCGCCTGGCAATGGCCTATCGTCGCCAATTCCGCAAAGATTTTGTCATCGACCTCATTGGCTACCGCCGCTGGGGGCACAATGAAGGCGACGACCCGACTTTCACACAACCGTTGCTCTACAAGAAAATCAAACACCACCCCACCGTACGCACGCTCTGGGTGCAGCACATGGTGGCGCATGGAACGCTCACGCAGGAAGAAGCCGATGCGCTCGAACAGGCGTACATGGAGCGCCTGCAAACCCTCTGGAACACGATTCGCGAGCGCGATATCAAGCATGATGTGCCTGAACCAGTCAAACCAGGGCGCTTTGGGCCGATCGATACGGCTGTCCCGCTTGAAACATTGCGCGGCCTCAACCGTGCGCTCTTTACCGTTCCCGACGATTTCAACATTCACCCACGGTTGGCGCGTATCGTGAAACGCTGGCGCGCCGCCTTGGAGCCAGATGGCGATGGGATGGTGGAATGGGCGCATGCTGAAACGCTGGCGTTTGCTTCCATCCTCGCCGATGGCACGCCTGTGCGCCTGACAGGCCAGGATAGCGAGCGAGGCACGTTCAGCCAGCGCCACCTCGTCTGGCACGACCAGGAAACGGGGCGGCGCTACACGCCTATGCAAGCGTTGCCGCATGCCAACGCCTCGTTCGAAGTGTATAACAGCCCGCTTTCAGAAGCGGGGGTGTTAGGGTTCGAGTATGGCTACGATGTGCAGGCTCCCGATGCCTTGGTGTTGTGGGAAGCGCAGTACGGCGACTTTGTGAACGTGGCGCAGGTCATCATCGATCAGTTCATTCTGTCTGCCAAGGTCAAATGGCACCAGACGCCAGCGCTTGTCATGCTGTTGCCACATGGGTACGAAGGGGCAGGGCCTGAACATTCCAGTGCCCGCCTGGAACGATTCTTGCAGCAGGCTGCGCAAGGCAATGTGCGCGTGGTCAACTGCACCACCGCGGCGCAGTATTTCCACCTGTTACGCCGCCAGGCGAACCTTCTGCACCTCGACCCGCGCCCGCTCATTGTGATGACACCCAAGAGCCTCTTGCGCCATCCCTTGGCGCGTTCACACGTCAGCGATTTGGCGCAAGGCACGTTCCAGACGGTGATTCAGGATGATGTTGCCTTACAACGGGCCGACCGTGTGCGCCGCCTCATTTTGTGCAGTGGGCATATCTACGTGGATTTGGTGAGCGCAGAACAGTATGCCAGCGCCGACCACGTCGCCATTGTGCGCGTCGAGCAGCTCTACCCCTTCCCGGCAGAAGAATTGCGCACTGTCGTGGCTGCTTACCCCAACTTGGAAGACGTCTGTTGGGTGCAGGAAGAACCCCAAAACATGGGGGCGTGGGAATACATGTTCCCGCGCTTGGCCGAGCACGTACTTCCCGATGGCATGCCGCTCTGCTACATTGGGCGCCCACGCTGGGCCAGCCCCGCCGAGGGGGCACCCGAATGGCATGCCCGCGAACAGGCTCGTATCATTGCCGAAGCGTTCCAAAATTCCGAAGATGGAGAAGTCTGAACCCGAGGTGAACCGATGAAACTTGAAATTCGCGCACCGCAACTTGGTGAATCTGTCGTCGAAGCCACCGTTGGGCAGTGGCTCAAAAAAGAAGGTGAAACCGTCAAAGCGGGCGACGTGCTCGCTGAGTTGGAAACGGACAAAATCAATGTCGAAGTTGCCGCTGAGCAGGATGGCGTGCTGGTCAGCATTGTGCGCCACGAGGGCGATGACGTTGCCCCTGGGGATGTGCTTGCCTATCTCGAAACCGATGTCGCCGCGGCAACAACCGCCGCCCCTCAGGCAGAACCGACAGCGCCGGCACAGCCGTCGGCGCCCACACCCACGCCTGCTTCGCCTGCGTCTGACGAGATCAAAGCCACGCCTGTGGCACGCCGTCTGGCGGCAGAGCAGGGTGTGGATTTGCGCCAGGTGCGTGGAAGCGGCCCTGCTGGGCGGATTACCAAAGAAGACGTGCTG
>WFOS01000106.1 GCA_015487975.1 Ardenticatena sp. | reverse complement strand
GAAGGAAGAGGTTGGGATCAGTCTGGACGGGATGATGGTATGGGTTGAGGATGGGTGGCATGAGGTGAAAGTGGGAAGCTGCTTTACCTTCGGACCGAATCGGCAAGGGGAGGGAGAAGCAAAGGAAGTGGGGTATTGGGCCTGGTATGGGGAGGTGGAAGAATTCCGACAGACAATGTGGTGGTATGCCTATCATAGAGGCCTGGGACTGGAAGGGAAAGCGGTTGTGATAGGGGACGGAGCCTCGTGGATCGATGGGTTTGTGGCGACTTATTGTCCTGGCGGTGTTCGAATAGCAGATTGGTATCATGCGGTGGAGCGGTTGTGGGCATTGGGGAAAGAAGCCTATGGGGAGGAAGCAGAGCAATGGGTGGAGGAGATGAAACGGCATTTGTGGGAGGGGAGAGTGGAGGAGGTTGTGATAGGCTGTGAGACAGCACTCGCTGCTGGAGAGGGCCGGCGTGAAGAGATCGCCAGGACGGCCAATTACTTTCGATTTCCCGACGGTCCTGGCACCAATATGGGGCTTCTGTCCACCCGATGATCCGGTGTGGCGCGCGACGATGGCGTTTGCCTTCTCATCTGCGAACGAGGGGATGGCCGAGGGGCGCTTCGGTGGACTGGGGTCTCGCCATACGCCGGGGGCATGGCCATTGGGAGATGCACAAGAACTCCTGTGGGCACGCGTGATAGGCGATGAGGCACGTTGCACACGGGTGTTGCAACGCGTGCACGCCACGGCTTTCCCCGATGGGGCCTTACCCGAAGCACGCGATCCACAGACGGGAGCACCTATCTCGCGCCATTGGTTTGCCTGGCCGAATGCGGCGCTCTTCTGGGTATGTCGAATCAAGGTGTGAGTGGCGGGGAAGAATGCGAAGACGGCGACCAACGAGGTCGCCGTCTTCTTCGTGTACGTGCGAAGCGGTTCAACCAGGGACGAGTCCTTCACCAGTGAAGAGCGTGCGGGCTTCTTCCAACGACAGATCTGGCGGTGGCAGGATGATGTCGCTTGGCACGATTTCATCTTCGCCGACGGGCTCGCCTTCACGTTGCACCAAGTCGAGCATCGCCTGATACTTCTCGCGGAACGTGGCTTCGTCGCTCTCTTGAATGGATGCGACCAGGTCGTTGTCCAGCGCATTCAGCCGATCGAGAAGATCCTCACTCACGCGGTACTGGCCGACAGTCGAAATGCGTACGATCATGTTCATGCCTCCTCTCCATCCGTCAGTTGGGGTGGTTCGCTAGGGGCTTCCAGCTGGCGGCGTAGGGCTTCCAGCTCTTCATCGACACTTTGCCCGGCGCTCAACTGGCGCAATTCGCGCGAGATGGCATCTTCGCCCGAAAAATCTTCCAACGCCCCCACCGAGACCAGCTCGTCGATAGCAAGGGCGCGTGCTTTCATCTCTTCGGTCTTGCTTTCGATGCGTTCGATCGCCATGGCAATATCGGCCATCTCTTCACCCAGGCCGGTTACGGCTTCGTTGATTTTCACCTGAGCTTCGGCCGCAGTGTATTGCGCTTTGATGGTCTCTTTGCGTGTGCGGAACGCCTCGATCTTCGCTTCCAGGCGTGCTTCGGCATCTTGCAAGCGTTGTTGCTCGGCCGCCAGCTGCTGAATTTGCTGTTCGAGGTCGGCCAGCTGCATGGCCGCTGTCTGCTTGCGTTGCAATGCCAAACGTGCCAAATCTTCACGCCCTGCGGCAAGGGCCTGGCGTGCCTGGTCTTCCAGTTTCGTGATCTTCTCACGCAGCTTTTCGGCTTGGAGTTCCAGGCGACGGCGGGATGTGACGACTTCGACGAGCCCACGTTTCACGTCTTGCAGCAATTGGAGCTGGCGTTGATACGAGTAATCGAGTGTGGCTGCGGGATCTTCGGCTCCTTCCAAGAGTTGGCTGATTTTGGCACGGATGAGGTTCATGAACTGCGACAACAGACCCATGGTGCGTCTCCTTTCGTTTTGTGTTGACCGAATGGGTGTGCGTATGGCGGTTGTTGGTGTGATCTGCATCGCCTGCATGATACCGGATTTTGCGCGTCTTTTCAATGTGCGCATGCCGTTGCTCGCGCGATCGAACCATCGGGCCACGTTCTAGCGCGGTTATGCGGAAAGCAAAGGTAGTAGACAACATAAACTTTTGCGCATATTGCCCCCTTCTTATTTGTCGTTCGCGAAAGTGCAGTTCATCGTCCTAATGCGTGGCTGCAAATGACCAAACAGGGTGTCGTATTCCCGCTGCCAGACATCGAGTTTTTCCAGGTCGTACTCGAAGAAGGCGTAGAGGGCGTAAGAGGCGGCATTGGCCACATGTGGGTATTGGGCACGCACCTGTGGGTCGAAGCGGAACGCCAGGTCATATTCCCAGAGTTGGCCGCCTATTTCGCTGATGGCGTCGGGCAGAGGGCGGTCCTGGGGAAGCTGCCAATCAAGAGCCACTCCGGCGGTGACCAACAGCACACGGGGGTTGACGAGCGTGAGCGGCGCGTGCGCTTGGTCCCAGATGTACTCGGCCAGGGAACCTCGAAGGGGGTGAACAGGATTTCCTACCGTTTCCACGCGGTACTGGGCCCAGGCCGGCGCACGTTGTTCGAGCGCTTGCTGCAACACGCCGATCGCTTCCCACACTTCCTGCTCAATACCAGGCTCCAGGTCACCGGCAACCGTCTCATCGATGACGTAGAGAATATCTTCCGGCAGAGGCGTACAAGTCGACCAAGGTGTTGGGGAAGGCGTCGGGGGTGGCGTCGGGGTCCAAGTCGGAGGTGGGGTGCGTGTGGGTGGAGGTGTCGGCGCTCGTGTCGCGGTGGACAT
>WFOS01000105.1 GCA_015487975.1 Ardenticatena sp. | reverse complement strand
TCCTGCTGACGCCGCAAAGCGAAGTGAACGGGCAACTCGAAGTCGGCATGCTGGTGAAGGTGCATGTCTGGGTGATGGACGACGGTTCACTGGTTGTGCGCGACATCGAGCCTGCCAACAACGATGACGACGAAGACGACGATGAAGACAACGACAACCGCAACGAGAATGAAGCGCACGAAATGGAAATCGAAGCGCCGATAGACGCCATTGGTGAAGGTACTGTTGTGGTTGCTGGTCAAACACTCGTTCTGACGCCGCAAAGCGAGGTGAAGGGGCAACTCGAAGTCGGAGCGATGGTGAAGGTAGACGTGCTCGTCATGGCCGATGGCACATTGGTGGTGCGCAAAATCGAAGTGAAGTATGACGACGATGATGACGAAGACCGCAACGACAACATGAACACGAACAACGCCAATGATGACGACGACGAGAACGACAACGAAGAGCACGCCAACGCCAACGACAATGACGACGATGATGATGGCGATGCCCACAATGACAACCGCGGCGACGACGAGGACGATGACGACCGCAACGACAACCGCGGCGACGACGAGGACGATGACGACCGCAACGACAACCGCGGCGACCACGATGCCAACAACCCTGGTCCCGGCGGCGGTGATGACAACCACAATGACGATCGCGGCGGCGACAACCGCGGTGGTGACGACGACCGCGGTGGCGACGACGACCGCGGTGGTGACGACAACGATGACGATGACAATGACAATGATGATGACAATGATGATGACAATGATGATGACCACGGTGGCAACGACAACGATGACGATGACGACGATGGGCGAGACGACGACTGACAACGAATCAACTCATCACTGAACGGAAAAAGGCGCGGATAGACTCCGCGCCTTTTTTATGTTCACCGAAACACCTAGACCACGTTTACCACCGCCATCACAAAGGGACGGCACCCGGTTTCTTCATACAGATAGCGAGAGACGGTCGAACGCAAGCGTGTTTCCAGGGCATTGACATCAGGGCGCTGCCCATTGCTGCTACTCCTCACCGTCTTGCGAACGCGCTCCGCGATAGCGTTGAGCAGCTCCTCGCTTTCACGTAAATACACAAAACCACGCGACAACAATTGTGGGTTGCCAATCAGCTCTCCACTCTGGCGGTCGAGGGTCAACACGGTAATGAAGAAGCCATCACGCGCCAGCATTT
Organism: Ardenticatena sp.; assembly: GCA_015487975.1. GTDB lineage: Bacteria > Chloroflexota > Anaerolineae > Ardenticatenales > Ardenticatenaceae > Ardenticatena. The sequence goes on along the minus strand of WFOS01000105.1, from coordinate 31,007 downwards.
CACGGTCGCGCAAGACCACTTCACCAATTTCACCCACGCGGTTGCCATCGACATACACTTCTTTCAACGGCAACGTTTCGTCCACTTTCGCGCTCTTTTCATTGAGCAAGAGCGCCTGCCCATTCTGCAACACGAAAATATGGTCGCGCGGAATCCCCATTTGCTCCGCAAGGCGTGCATGTTGCACTTGCATGCGATATTGGCCGTGCACGGGTATCACGTATTTGGGGCGCAACAAATTCAACATCAGGCGTAATTCGTCTCGTGCGCCGTGGCCGCTCACATGTACACGCGCCATACGACCATAAATCACATCGGCACCAAGGCGGTAGAGGTTGTCAATCACTCGCGAAACGGCTTCTTCATTGCCGGGAATGGGATGCGCACTCACAATCACCGTATCGCCCGGCATAATCTGAATTTGGCGGTGCGCTCCATTGGCTAGTCGTGCCAATCCTGCTGCTGGCTCACCCTGCGACCCCGTGGTCAACAAGCAAATGCGTTCCGGGGGGAGCTGCAACGCTTCTTCGATCGGCACGATCAAGCCTTCGGGGGCCTGCAAGTATCCCAGTTCCAGCGCAATGTCCACGTTCTGCACCATGCTCCGCCCCGTCACGGCGACTTTGCGCCCATGCTCCGCGGCAGTGTGCAAAATCTGGTTGATACGCGCCAACGAGCTGGCGAACGTCGCAACGATGATACGCCCTTTGACTTCGCTGAAAATGCGGCTGATCGACTCTTCCACAACACGTTCCGAGGGGGTTGTTCCCTCAACCTCGGCATTGGTGCTATCGCCAAGCAGCGCCAGCACACCTTCTGCTCCCAAACGCCCCAACGTAGCCACATCGGTTGGCTTCCCAATCGGCGGCGTATGGTCGAATTTGTAGTCACCAGTGACCACGACCAACCCGGCCGGCGAGCGAATCGCCAACGCCACCGCATCGGGGATACTGTGTGCCACATGCACCGGTTCAATTTCAAACGGCCCGACGCGAAAACGCTCACTGGGGCGAATCGTGTGAATGGTAACCCCTTCAAGCAAACCATGCTGGTCGAGTTTGCCTTCCACAAGCCCACGTGTGAGCCGTGTGGCATAAATAGGGACATCGTGAAACCCATCACGCAGCAAAAAGGGGAGAGCCCCAATGTGGTCTTCGTGTCCGTGCGTCAGCACGATGCCACGCACGTGTTCACGACGTTCACGCAGATAATGCCAGTCGGGGATCACCAGATCAATGCCATACTGGTCAGCAGTGGGAAATTTGACACCAACATCCACCACAATGATGTTATTGCCATATTCAAGCAACGTCATATTGCGGCCAATTTCCCCCAGGCCGCCCAGCGGAATGATTTTCAGTTTACGTCCAGCCATAGAAACTCCTTGTTGTTTTCTCGGTCTTCGAGCGATTGTTCTCGATGGAGACTCCCCTTCGGCGGAAGAAGGGTCTCCATCGCGCCCAATCGTCATAAAAAATGCCTCGTCTTCACGAGGCACAGGGTATCATACCGCGTATAGGCCCATCATGAAAATGAAAGCCGGTGGGTGGTGGGCTCCGAAGAGCGGGATAACGGCTATCGAGAGCAGAACCGGTACAACCTACACCGTCTGTGGTGCTGCCAAGGGGCGCACGTTTTGGGCACGCGGGCCTTTTTCGGCATCAACCAACACAAATTCGACCTGTTGACCTTCTTGCAAGGTGCGATAGCCTTCCATTTGAATATCTGTATGGTGGACAAACACATCCGGTCCGTCGTCGCGCTGAATGAAGCCGTAGCCCTTGGCATTGTTGAACCACTTGACCGTTCCGACTTGAACTTCTACCATCCTGAGCCCCCTCTTGATGACTACTGGCCGCACTGGCGCTCGATAGCAAAAAAGCGCCGAGGCTCGGCTCGTGCGCTTCGATGCTCCATTGAACGCCTCACGACCTTACAGTTGGTTCTTGAATACGTCAAAGTGCCTCCGAGCAACACGCTATCGTTGTGCGATGCCCTTTCATGCCACCACCCACACCCCATGAACGCATCGCTCCCAGAAAGCGCATCACTCTACATCGAAGTATACAAAATTTGCAAGCATACGTCAAGTAAATTTTGCAAACCTTAGTATTGCTAATCAAATTCGACAACAGGACGGTGGCGGTTGTGCCACCATGTGCTGTAATCATCGAGCCATTGAGCGGGTTTCGATGATTCTTTGGCGGCTTGCAGAATGAAGAGCGGCACCCGTGCCCGTTGCTTGCGCCGTGTTTCGACATCAGCCAGCAGACCCTCTTCGAGGGTCGCCCCACGAATTGCAAGCAACCGCACACGTTCATCCAGTGTGAGCCCGCTTTTTGGAGGTGGCGGTTCATAGACAACAGCCGACAAAGGCAGTCGCAAACGGCGCATCAGAAATCGCCGCCACGCCTGCAAAGCCGCTTCGACATCGGTGGGTTCGACACCTTCGAGCACCCTGCGAATACGTTTCCCTTGTTCTCCAAGGTAGGCCCACGCATGGCGACGTTCCAGGTCGGCAATGGCAGCAGCGACATCGGCTTCGGTATCACGTTGTTCGGCGCGCTCCAGGTCTTCGAATGCGAGGTACATCGTGCGCCAATCCATACCGTTTTCTTCGCATTCGGCAATCAGATGCGGTGGCATATTGCGCAAGGTCTGGCTATCCCACGCCACGCAGGCCAGGCGCTCTTCGGGCAACACCTCGACAACGCGCCCTTGCCATCCGCTCACATCCACATCCAGGTCGGGGTCGGCGACGCCCTGGCGAGCACGCACACTGTCGCCAACCTGCCACATCGGTGTCACGTCATCAAGATGAATCAGCATCGGGACGACTCCATGCTCAACCGCGCGACATTCTCAACATGATACGTATGCGGGAACATGTCCAGCGGCTGCACGACATCGAGGTGATACCCCTGTTCGCACAAGAAACGAATATCGCGTGCCATCGTTGCAGGGTCGCATGAGACGTAGATGAGCCGCGGCGGGCGTAAACGCGCCAAAGCCCGGAGCGCCTCGCGTGCAATACCAGCGCGAGGTGGGTCCACGATCACAAGGTCGGGGCGCGGTGCTTCCCAATTCCCCAGCGCCACAGCAGCATCTTCCACAAATGGCGACACATTGCCCAGGTCGGCACCGTTTTCCTGTGCATCGCGAATCGCATCGGGGTTGGATTCCACGATGATGACATGCTGCACGTCGGGAGCAATGCTGATTCCCAACAACCCGACGCCGCCGTACACATCCACCACCGTTTCGATACCGAGCAGAGGGGTAGCAAATTCACGCACGACTTCGACCAGTTTTTCAGCCATCTCGGTGTTGGTTTGAAAGAAACTGGTGGCCGAAATACGCCAACGCCGCCCCGCCACTTCTTCTTCCAGGTAGGGTGAGCCCACCAGTGTCACAGGGGTTCCATCTGCAAGTACCATCACGACCGAAACTGGCAAGTCCACTTCGATCTCGGGAGGGTCATCTTCCAGGGTTTCCAGTACCACCATGCCATCGCCAGTACGGTCGCTCCCACGGAGTGCGATACGCTGCAAACCAGGAAAATCGATTTCCAGTTGCTCGAACAGTTCTGCCACACGGTGGTTCATAATCAGGCAAGACGTAATAGGTTCCACCCCTTGCTGGTCGGCACGCACATATCCCAATGTCCCATCTTCCCCCACGTGCAATTGCACATGGTTGCGGTAGTGCCAGGGCCTTTCCATTCCGATGCAAGGGCGCACTACATCGGGATCTTGCTTACCAATCCGCGCGATTTGGTCACGCACAATATCGGTTTTGTAGGCCAGCTGAGCAGCGTAGTCGGCGTGTTGCCAGTGGCACCCCCCACACGCTGCTGGTCCAAAATGGGGGCACTGCGGCTCGACACGTTCAGGGGCGCTTGTCAGCCGCTCGACCAGGAGACCACGCGCCCAGCGTTTATGCGTTTCGGTTAGGCGAATGATGGCACGTTCGCCTGGCAAGACATAAGGCACAAACACCACGCGCCCATCGTCGAGGCGGCCCAAGGCTTCACCGCCATGCACCATTCGTTCGAAGGTCACTTCATAGGTCGTCATAGGGCTTCTCACTCTTTGTGTTGAAAACACAGCCAGCCGATATTGTATCACACATTGTCGAAACGGCGATGTCTTTATGCTCCAAACATTCTTACTCCACTTATCGAAGTTACCGACTGTATTGTTTTTGTGACATAGATATTACATGAAATGCCCCCTTAGTCCGTAAGTCCCATTGGAACACAGGCACAATTCTGCTAGAATATTCTTATACGTTGCGAGTCCCTGTTTGTACATTTTTCCTAAAAAAAACACGTTTGTGCACAAACGATTTTCATCGTTGCACTGCAATAATAGGCCTGGACAAGCGCTATCCAGGCTTTGTTGCATTGGGGAGATATTTCAAAAAACAGGTATATTCAAATGAAGTTTTTTTCGCAATCGTCGAATGGTACAAAAAAAGAAGTCAATGAGCCGACCCTGCCAGAAGGGTTCTGGGACATCGATATCGAGCGTGTTCTACGAGCCCCAAAGGGCTTTGTTTACGAAATCACGCTCGATATGTTCTTCAACGCGCGCCACTTTGTGGTGATGAATGGCGTTCGTGGCGACATTCATACCCATTCGTATCGCTTGCAAGTGCGGTGTCGCAGTCGGCAATTGGAACAAGACTCACATGTGGTGGTGGGGTATACGGCCATCCGTGAGCGGATGAAGCAAGTCGTTTCAGCATACAACAACCAATTGCTGAACGATTTACCACCATTTCAGCAACTCCAACCCACAACCGAAAACCTAACAGCGGTCATCTTTCAGCAGTTGGAACGATTGCTAGCCGACCTGCCGGTGGAGTTGGTTGGTGTAACGGTGTGGGAATCCCCCACCGAATCGGTTGCGTTTGGCCTAGAACCAGCGGAGCGCGAGACGGAACAAAGCGCCGAGATGCAACGATCTTTCCCCTTACTCTCATCGAGGACACGTCAGCGCCTGTATACCCGGTTCCGTGCACAACAAAAAATAAGTTTGAAGACATCCATTCAGTCAGAGGATCTGGATGATGCGTCGCATGCGACACGAGCTGGGTAAAACAGGGAAACAGATTCTCACATGGGCAGGCTCCATCATATGCCTGCTCAGTGTTGCACTTTGGTTCTACGCCCCGGTTTTGTTTGCGCCACCTGGGCCCCTTCCCTGGGGCGCAGATACCTTGGGGCATGTGTTGAAAGCCCACTATCTGGCGGAAGGGCTTGCACGCGGCGTCTGGTATCCTGATCTGTTTCCCGGCTGGTATATGGGCTTGCAAATGCTGCGTTACTCCCCCCCGGCAGCGTATTATCTCATGGCGGTATACGCACAGGTGACATCCGACATGGTCATGGCTGCCAACTGGCTCATTGTCAGCGCCCTGTTCGTTGGCGCATGCGGCTGGTTGTTGTACCAACGCTGGTTGGGCGCACCATGGGCACTTGTTGGTGCAACGCTGTACCTGCTGTTGCCAGACAACGTGCGCGTTGCGTTTGCCGAGGGGAATATCCCGCGCATGGTGGCGCTCGCATTGCTGCCATGGATTCTGTTCGCCGTTCTACGCGCTTTGGAACCAGATGGTCGGGCTCGACACATCTTCTTCATCGCTGTGGGCATGGCACTGACTGTCATCAGTCATGCCATGATGGCAGCCATCTCTGCAGCAATGCTTACACTGCTCAGCCTTGCGTGGGTTGTCGCTTTTTCGGGGGGAATGCGTCGCGCGTTGCGCACCATTGCTGCTCTTGGTATCGGCATGCTCCTGAGCGCTTGGTGGCTTCTGCCCAGCCTGACAGGTGGTATCGCCCAGGCAACAGCCGAAGCCCTGACACTCGTTCCATTGCGGCACTATTTCGAACCGTTTGCCCGCCTGGCAGACCCTGAGCACATCACAATAGGTACAGCCTTGTTGGTCGTGGCAATTGCCCTTCTCGTTTGGCGACGCCGACACGTTCCTGCGGCACTGGCACTGACAAGTGTTGGTTTGCTTGGTGTGCTCCCTACCGTTCCTCTGATCAACACGCTTTATCGCGCTTTGCCTCTGAGCCACATGCTCTGGCCAATCCGTTTTCTGGGGGTCGCCAGCACGTTTCTGGTGCTCGGCGTGCTTTGGTACATACGCGACACAGATTGGCATGGCAAGCGACATCTCATCCCAGTTGCCATGGCAATCCTGTTGTTGGCCGAAGCGCTCCTGGGTAGGCGACTGGTTGTCATGTATCCTCAGCATCCAGACCTGGCGGTCATTGCAGAGATTCTTGCACGCACCCCCGGCTGGCGCGTCGCGACACTCGATCAGAGCATGCTAGATTCGGAAGCATCTTATCAGCTTGCTGTGGGGCAACGCGAGCAGGTGTTTGGGTGGGCCTATCAAGGTGCCACCACAGCCCGCACTGTGGCCGCACTCAATGAAGCGATACGACATGGTAGAGTATCCTACATCCTATCGCGCCTGGATGCGTATGGTGTCGATGATGTGGTCCTATTGAAACGCCTTCCGGTCGCGAAGGAGATCGCACAAGCCCTGACGGCACATGGGTTCACACGCCTGTACGATGGCAAAGAAGTTGCGCTCTACCACCGCGACGGCGCCCCACGAGCACTCGCCATCGAATGGCAGGCGTTGGGGATCGGACGTGGCGCCCAAAACGCAGCCTTTCTCTTTCCTTCGATGGTCGTCGGGACCTCCACGTACCTGGATGAGTACACGCTCGACGACCTCACACGCTACCCGGTGCTGATTCTTTCGGGTGTTCAGTGGCACAACAAAGCGCGTGCTGAAGCATTAGTACGCGATGCTGCCCGCGCTGGCGTGCGTGTGGTTGTCGATTTGACGGGCACCCCACCAGACCCCATGGCAAACATTCCTCATTTTCTGGATGTGTGGGGTGAACCGGTGGTGCTGGACGGACGCCCTGTGCAAGCCATGACGGCGTCGGGCCAAACCATGACCCTGGCGCCGTTTGGAACGCATGATGGTGAAAAACCCATTCTCTGGTACACCCACGCGCCACAAGGGCTGACCGGGGATGTGGTGACGACATCGTACCTTGGTGAAAAGGCAACCTTAGTAGGCTACAAAGACATCGACGGGGGGCGTATCTGGTTCGTGGGATACAATCTCTTCTTCTACGTTCTCTCACGACACGACCCCCAGGCGATTCAGCTGCTTGAAACGGCCACTGGGCTGACGGCGCATGCGCTACCCGCGGTGCATGGTGTGCCTTTCAGCGAGTATGCAGCCGGCACATTTGGGTATCGCTTCACATACAGACTGGAATCCCCACAAACGCTCCTGGTGCCGATTGCTGCGCATGATCGTTGGACAATCACGATTGATGGAGCACCAACGTCCTACGATTCTTTCGAGCGTTTGCTGGTCATCGATGCCCCAGCAGGAACGCACCACGTGGTGTTGCAATTCCAGCCTCCCTTCATCTACACACTTGGGCGGCTGGTCAGTCTGATGGCGGGGGGATTCCTCGTGATGTTGCTTTGGTACGTGCGGCGTGTACCAGCTGAAAAACCCGTGTGGCCTGCCTGGTACCCTGTGCCAGACGGTGTGCAGATTTCTTCATGAGGTGGCGTATGTCTCGAATACTGGAACTTGTCTCGATCACGCTCATGTTGTCGATTCTGTTCGCTAGGCCCGTGCTGGCCAACGGCCCCATCGTGCTGGACAGCAACATGGGCGAATGGCCGGGGCACCCCTACATCGACGATCCCGAAGACGATGCCGACGAGGAAGAATACGACATTCGGCGGCTCTATTTCGATACCAATCCAAATGAAGAGACGCTCTACTTCATGCTCGAACGCTGGGAAGGCGAAAAAAAGAAACTGTACATTCATCTTTTCATCGATACGAACAACAACGGTACGTACAACGACCCGCAAGATCGCCGTGTCTTCGTGAAGTATCAGCCCAAAAAGCACAACTCCAAAGTCGATGTGCAAGTGTATGACGGCACGGGGGGCTTTGTAGCGCAGATTGCTCACCGCGCCGATTGGGGTGAAAGCCGCAAGGAAGGCGGCTTGCGTGTCGAATGGGGTGTCCCGTTCGATGTCTTGGGGATCATGCCTGGGCAACCCATACGCATGTTTGCAGCGACAACACGCAAGAAACATCCCAAAAAGTTCGAAGACACCACACAAGAAGTCCAATGGAGTCCGGCGAATGCCTTGGGCTGGCCCTTGCTTGGGGCTGTTGCTCTGGGTGGAGCAAGCGTGCTGGCATGGCGGCGGAGGCAACTCGCATGACGCTGCTCTGGCTTGTGCTTGGAAGTATCGCATGGGGAGCCCTCGTGCTCTTTTTGCGAGCATACCGTGTTTGGCTGCCTTACTACATTGTCGCTACCGTTGGGCTATCTTACGGGCTGATTTTGCTGGCGGGGCCCTTCCTAGGGCTGGAAACCACACTGGCGCATTCTGTCGCCTGGACAGTCCATATCTTGTGCGAGTGGATCGGGATTCCAACACGCATTTTCCGCGGCGCGCCAGGTGTTCTGCTTGTGCTGGTGATCGAGCAGGACGTGGGATGGACTATGTTGCGCATTGGTGTCGAATCGTCGGGATTGTTGGAACTCTCGGTGCTGGCCAGCTTGCTGGCATTCTATCCCGGCTGGTCACTGCCACGCCGTATGCGCTATCTGACCATTGGGTTGGTGGCAACATGGGTTGCCAACATTGGGCGCGTGTTGCTCATCGTGGTGATTCTGCACTACATGGGAAAATCTTGGCTGGTGCTGGCACATACGTATCTAGGCAAACTCATCTTCTTCGTCTGTATCGTCGCCATTTTTTGGCAGATCATTACACGTGTGAGCATCGAAGACCTTCATGAACGCCAACAAGACACCTTACGAGCAGGTCGGGCATCATGAGTGAACAGGTGTGGCGTTTCATCATCTTTTGGGGGGTTTGGCTTTTGGTGCCCCTGCTGGTTGACCTGACAACGACGCTTGCCAACATGGCAGGCGTATTGGCACTGCGGTATCGACGGCGGCGCTTGCATCGTCCACTCACATATTACCCCTTCATTTCCATTGTCATTCCGGTGTACAACAGCGAAGAGACGTTGGAGCCATGTCTGCGTTCATTGGCCGCACAAGACTACCCGATCGACCGTATGGAAATTCTTTGCATCAGCAATGGCACGACCGACAATTCGTTCGAGGTGTTTGCACGTTTACAAGCAGAACTGCCCTTGCACATGCGCTGGCATACCATTCTCAACAAAGGCAAAGCCTGGGCATTGAATGCTGGTATTCACATCGCACGCGGGCAATACATTTTCAACATCGATAGCGATGTCGTCCTAGCACCGGATGCTGTGCGCAAGGTGGTGAAAGTCATGGAAGTCGAACCCGACATGGTCGCTGCGACCGGCTCCATCCAGGTGCTCCCTCCGCCACCCGATGCGCCATTTTCGCGCCGCGTTCTGGCTGAGTGTGAGTTTTTCGAGTACCTGACAGCCTTCCATGTGGGGCGAGAGCATCAAACATTGTTGAACAACCTGTATACACTCTCGGGCGCATTCTCCATCTTTCGGCGCGAGGCATTGCTGGAAACGTTCCTCTACTCACAACTCACCGTCACCGAAGATACCGACCTGACGTTCCAACTGTATGAGCGTTTTCATGGCAAGCGCGTCGGGGCGATTTCAAGCGCCATCGCATACGTTCATTCGATCGAATCACTAGGCGCCCTCTACGCCCAACGAGTGCGCTGGCAACGTGGACAAGTTGAAGTCAGCGCCCGCTATCGCCATCTGCTCAACCGCCCTGTGTGGGCGTTGCTAGGCTTCAATCCACGCCGTGTGCTCCTGGTCGATCACACGCTCTCGTTTCCGCGCGCCGTCTGGACGTTCTTGCTTCCAGTGCTCGTGGTATTTGGGTATCCGCTCTCGTTGATCGTGATGACCTTCGTATTTCTGTATGGCTTCTACCTCAGCATCGACCTATTGTGGGTCGCAATCGCCCTTTCAACGGCGCCTCCCTTCGCCTGGCAACGTCTTCGCTATGCCTGGTGGGTGCTCTTTCTGTTGCCAGCATACCGCATGCTCGTCTACTGGTTCCGCCTGAGTGGCTTTTTGCACGCCATGGCAGAACCCGGCACATGGCGCGTCAACGACCCTGTGGTGCAGATTCGGCAAGGGCTGGCAAACCTGCAACAACGTGCCGCACACGCATACACGGCTATTATGGCGTTGCTCGAATAGCCATGCAGACGTACCATTGCCCCCCAAAGGTTGCCATTCCTGCTCAGCGTGCTATAATCTGACGTGCTTCGGGGCGTAGCTCAGCCCGGTTAGAGCGCGGCGTTTGGGACGCCGAGGCCGGAGGTTCGAATCCTCTCGCCCCGACCACATCGAACGAGGCGACCAGGTGTCGCCTCGTTTGCTTTTGGAACGCTTTATAGCATTGCGGGTGCCGGCAGAGAACGCCCCAGCGCTGCTGCTATACGGCGTGCCGCCGCGATAAGGTCGGGCACTTGTTCGAGGGGGAGTGCCTGTTGCCCATCGGACAGGGCTTCCGACGGGCGTGGGTGTACTTCCACAATCAATCCATCGGCCCCCGCCGCCAAGGCCGCCCGTGCTGCCGGTATCACCAAATCGGTGCGCCCAGTGGCATGGCTGGGATCGCCGATGACAGGGAAACCTGTTTCGGCCTTGACCAGCGCGATGGCGTTGGTGTCGAGTGTGTTGCGCGTGGCGGTTTCGAAAGTGCGAATCCCCCGCTCGCAGAGGATGATACAATCGTTCCCACACGAGGCGATATGCTCCGCTGCCATCAACCACTCATGCACCGTTGCCATGAATCCGCGTTTGAGCAAAACCGGTTTTTCGGTTTCTCCCACCGCCCATAACAGGGGAAAATGCTGCATGTTGCGGCTCCCAATCTGGATGATGTCGGCATATTGGGCCACAAGCGGCACATGTTCCACGCCTAACGCTTCTGTCACCACCAGCAAACCGAACTCATCCGCCACCGCACGCAAAATCTCCAATCCTTCACGCCCCAACCCCTGAAACGCATGAGGCGAGGTGCGCGGCTTGAAGGCACCTCCGCGGAGGATACGCACACCATGCGCCACCAGCACCTCGGCAACTGCACGCACCTGCTCGTATGACTCCACCGAACATGGCCCCAACATCAAGGTGATTTCTTCATCGCCAATCGTCACGCCATCACGCAAAACCACCGGACGAGTTGTCGGTGTTGCGTCGTGTTGCATGGTTCACCTCCTCTTGCCACCAAGCCATTGGCCGTTCGGTCTCACCATCCATCCCTTCCACTGACAAGACGTTCTTTGACAATCTGTCGCGCAATTTTTCCCGATGCTGTCAACGGCAATGCCTCGACAACCACAATTCGTTTGGGGCATTTGTAGCCCGCAAGGTGCCGGCGACAAAATGCTCGAATGTCATCTACATCGCAGGCAGCCTTTTCGCGCGGTTGAATGACCGCCGTTACCACTTCGCCCCACTCCGCATCGGGCATGCCAACAACGCAAACGGCTTCCACGGCCGGGTGCCGTAAGAGCACGCCCTCCACTTCCGAGGGGTACACATTCTCGCCCCCGCTCACAATCAGGTCGGTGCGGCGCTGCATCATCCAGAGCCGCCCGGCATCATCCAGATAGCCCATATCACCGGTGTGAAGCCAGCCATCGCGCAGTGTGTGCGCAGTCGCATCGGGGTCTCGCCAGTAGCCCCGCATGACGGTCGGCCCGCGCACGACGATTTCGCCTACCTCGCCCGCAGCCGCCAGCGTGCCATCATCGCGCACAATGCGCACCGTTGTTCCCCACAGCGGCGCTCCAACGGTGCCCGGCAGCGCCCGCACCTCATCAGGGGCAGCCGTCGCCACCTGCGAGGCGGCCTCGGTCAGGCCGTAGGTGAGCGCAACGGGAATACCCGCCGACAATGCCCGTTCCAACAAGGCTGGTGGGGTGGCTGCCCCACCCACCAGCACGGTACGCACAGCCGAGTGAAATGGGCGATCGCCATGGGCATCGAGCAGGCGTTTGAGCATCGTCGGCACCACCGAAACAAGCGTCACGCTGCCACTGTCGAGCGCCTGCAAGACAGCATCGGTGTCGAAGCGTTCGTGCAGGCAAACCGCCGTCCCGTACAATGCCGAACGCAGCAAAATCGCCATACCCCCCACATGGTAGAGCGGCATACAGAGCAACCAGCAATCGTTGCGCTGCACCCCCAGGCGCCACGCCGAGGCGGTCGCGCTCCAAAAGTGGTTCGCCAGCGTCAGCATGGCGCCTTTGGGACGCCCAGTCGTGCCCGATGTGAAGACGATCGCCTGCACCCCGTCGAAAGGCAACGGCGTGAACGTCTCCGCCACACTGGTGCGCTCCGGCGGGGTATCCACATCGAACAAGGGCACCTCATTCCCTAGCGGTTCAGCCTGAGAGGCAGTGGCATGGTTGTACACTAGCAGCGCTGGCGTGGTGCGCGCGATCTGCCATGCCAGTTCGGCTGTGGTCAGGCGGGTGTTGAGTGGCACAAGCGTTGCACCCACACGCAGCACCGCATGCAACACCATGACAGCGGCGGGGGAATTGGGCAACAACGTGGCCACCCGTGCCCCAGCCTCTACACCAGCTGTTCGCAACTGAGCCGCTAGTTGATTGACAGCAGAGTGGAGCTCGCCATACGTCCACACCTGCTCGCGCCAGATGAGTGCCGCCCGCGAAGGCGTGCGGGCGGCGCGTTCGGCAAGCCAATCCGTCGGCGGTCTGAGGAGCGGTGGCATGGTGGGTGGCGAGCTGGCTGAATGGTCAGTGTGAGAACACACGCGCTCTTGCCCCCTTGTCATGGCCAACGTGGGAATGTGTCGAAACGTGGCTTTCGTTTTTCGAGGAACGCATCGCGCCCTTCTTTGGCTTCGTCGGTCATGTAGGCCAGGCGCGTAGCTTCGCCGGCGAAAATCTGTTGCCCCACCAGGCCATCATCCAGCAGGTTGAAGGCGTATTTGAGCATGCGAATAGCGGTGGGGCTTTTGCTGTTGATGATTTGGGCCCATTCGAAGGCGACTTCTTCCAGTTCCTCGTGCGGCACGACCTTGTTGACCATGCCCATCTGGAAGGCTTCTTCGGCGCTGTACACCTGTTCCAGGAAGAAAATTTCACGAGCACGTTTCTGCCCCACCTGTTTCGCCAGATACGCCGACCCATACCCACCATCGAAACTGGCGACGCGGGCATCAGCCTGTTGGAAACGGGCATGCTCGCGGCTGGCAATCGTCAAATCGCACACCACATGCAGGCTGTGGCCGCCCCCCACTGCCCAGCCAGGCACCACGCAAATCACTACCTTGGGCATGAAGCGAATCATGCGCTGCAATTCCAGCACGTGCAGGCGTGGCAACTCGTAGCCACCTTCGTAGCCGCCATGCCCACGCACACGCTGGTCGCCCCCAGCGCAAAAAGCCCAGCCGCCATCCTTGGGTGAAGGGCCTTCGCCGGTGAGCAAAATCGTGCCAATGCTGGTGTCGAGCCAGGCATCGCGAAAGGCCTCGATCATCTCGTCGATCGTTTCGGGGCGAAAGGCGTTGCGCACTTCGGGGCGATTGAACGCAATACGTGCCACGCCATCCGCCTTGTAGTACGTGATGTCGTTGTACGCTTTCACCTGCTGCCAGTCTGTCGCTTTGCGAATGAAGTTCCAGGTTTGGGGTTCGTTCATCATCCACTCCTCTCAACGTGTCGAGTCGTTCATCGAATTCCGCAACAGGTTGCGCATGGCTTGACGCACCTGTTCGGAGAAATCGGGATTGGATAGAAATTCGATGAGTGTAGGCGTTTCCATTGCCAACGCAGAATCCAGTGCTGTGCGCACACGAGCGCGGCTGCTGGTCTGCACATACGCCATCCCGAACATCTCGGCAACGGGCTGGAAGCGCATGGTATGTGCCGTGTAGAACAACTCCTGAAACGGGGGATCGTATGCGGCAATCGGCAAGCGTTTGAAAATCGCGCCGCCCCCATTGTTGAGCACCACGATGTGTAGGTTGCGCACACCCGCCCGTTCCACAGCCAGCAAGGCATTCATGTCGTGGTAGAACGAAACGTCACCAATGACCAACACAGTAGGATGGTCAGGACGGGCAGCGGCAATTCCAAGCGCTGTTGAGATCACACCATCGATCCCGCTGGCGCCGCGGTTGGCAAATACGCGAATCCGTCGGTGGCTGGCACGTCCAAACATGTCGAGATGGCGCACCGGTAGGCTGTTGCCAACGACCAAGGCACTTTCTTCGGGTAATGTGTCCAACACGTCGGCAACGGCAAATTCCTCAGCGTCCGGGTACGTTTTGCGTGCCTGCGTGATGGCTTGCTCGACCATCTTGTCAAGCGCTTGCCAGGCGGACGCCCAACCAAGAATGGTGGTGCGGCGTCCTTCGAGTGCTACACACAACGCCTCGAACAAGGCATACCCCTCGGCCTGTATCCAGTGATGCGCGGTATGCACAGCGTCTTCCCATACGCCGTCTTCGCTGATCATGACACGCGTGGCCTCTGTGTCTGCCAAAAAGCGTTCCATGTGTGCCGATACCGGCATGCCGCCGATATGGACGATCAGGTCTGGTATGAGCCTGTCAGGTAAGAAGGCAAGGTAGTGTTCATACCCAGTGCAGATTGCCACGCGCATGTATCCGACATGGGGGCCAAACCGTGCGCCAGAGAGGGCATCTGCCAAAATTGGATAGCCCGTTATCTGTGCCAGGCGCGCAATGGCATCCACGGTTTCATCCGACAAGGGCTGCTTCCCCAATACGAAAATCCCGCGCGGCGTTGTCCGCATCAGTTGGCTCAGCCAAGCGACATCGTCATCCGTCGGTATCAGTCGCCCACGTCGTACCAGCGTGAACGGCCTTTCGTTCGGCCGCCCTTGGTAGCCAGACGTGGCAGGGAGTGGATTGGGTATGTCGTGTGGCACGGGCGTCGGTTCGAGCGGCTTGCGGAAGGGAACGTTGAGATGGACGGGACCATGTGGGATTCCCGTGGCTTCGGCAACGGCACGCACAGCGAGCTGGCGCAAGGCACGCAACACGTAGTCGGGTGGGCGGGCTTCGGGTAAAGGCATGTCGAAGAACCAGCGCACATGGTCGCCATAGAGTTTGATCTGGTCGATGGTCTGATTGGCACCACTCTGGCGGACTTCATGGGGACGGTCGGCCGTCAGCACGATGAGGGGCACGCGCGTTTGATGCGCTTCGATGACCGCAGGGAAGAAGTTGGCGGTTGCTGTTCCCGACGATGAGAGCACCGCCACGGGCTGTTTCTTTGCGCGTGCCATACCCAACGCGAAAAAAGCCGCGCCACGTTCATCCAGAAGTGAGACGACGGCAATCTCAGGATGAGTGGCAAAGGCCAGCGCCAGCGGTGTCGAACGTGAGCCAGGCGCGATGACTGCATGGCGCAGGCCAGCGCGTGCCAGTTCATCCACGAAAATGGACGCCCAAAAGACGTTGCGGTTGGCGCTTTGCTGGTTCGTCATACGTAGCCTTCACGCTTCATTCGTTCGTATGCCAATGGCGTCGAGCAGGGGGCGGAACTTCAAGCCCGTCTCATGCCATTCACGCACTGGATCGGAGTCAGCAACGATGCCAGCCCCCGCGTAGAGCGTCAGCATACGCCCGACGGCAAGCGCCGAACGAATGGCGACAACAAACGTGCCATTGCCGGCCGCATCGACAATCCCCACCGGGGCAGCATACCACCCCCGCGAAAAGGGTTCCAGTTCATGAATGAGTGCCAGTGCTCGTTCACGTGGGACCCCACCCACCGCCGGGGTGGGGTGCAATTGCGCGACCACATCCCAAATGCGCACATCTGATTTCAATGTGGCAGTAATGGGCGTATGCAAATGCTGAATGTTGGGCAGGCGCAGCAACGTTGGTTCTGGCGCACAGGTGATTTCATCCGCGAGATAACGCAAATGCGTCAAAATCGCTTCCACAACGAAGGCATGCTCGCGGCGGTCTTTGGGGCTATCGAGCAGGGCAGCCGCCTGAGCCACGTCTGCCTGTGGGGTTGCGCCACGCCCAATCGAGCCAGCCAGCGCCATCGTGCGCAACGTGGAACCGTGTACATCCGCCAAAATTTCAGGCGTCGCCCCAAAGAAGGCATGCCCCGGCGTCGGTTCCATGAGGAAGAGAAAGCAGCCACGATAGCGCTGCTGCAAGCGCGCCAATGCGGCCAGCGGGTCAACCGGTGCATCTGTTTCCACACGGCAAGTGCGTGCCAGGACCACCTTTTGCACCACATCGGCACGGATACTGCCGATGGCCTGGCGCACCATTTCACGCCAGGTTTGCTCATCCGGCTGGCGCGTTTCACGCTGAACGCGGGGGAAGGTGGCGACGCCCCCCGTAGGCACACGATACAGCGCGTCCACACTTTCGTGCCAGAGCGCTTCGGCCCGCGTTTCGTCTTCGGCCACCACACTGAGCCACGTGGCATGTGCATCGGTGCGGAGCACGACACGGGGCAGAATGAAATCCGCGGGGGCAAACCCTTCCCACCCATACGCCTGCCGATCGTCGAACGCAAAGCCGCCCAGCACCACAGGTGCTGGGGCATCGGCATCACCAGCGCGGCGCAGGGTTGCCAAGAGCTGTTCAGCCGCAGCCGCCATGTGGACAAATCGGTCGGCGCCACGCACCTGCATGCGCTGCACTACTCCAAAAGCAGCCACGGTATGGCCGGTGGGCGCCTGCCAGAAAAAGCGCGCATGCCCCTGCCCAACGCGCAAGAGCGTTTCGGGGGCTACCGGTGCGCACCGGCGGGTGAGCACCACAGGGGTATTCAGACTGGGAAACCGTCCACTCTGACGGGTCGAAAGATGCTCTTGCATGGTCTCCTCTCGTACCATTGCCTGCTCACTCCGTTTCAACATCCACGCCCACACTGCGCAACAACATAACGCGCAACGTAGGCAAACTCCGCGTGGGGTCAGGTTCGCCGGTGTGCACCCACCGGATGACGACCTCGTTCAATGCCCCCATCCATGCCAAAGCGGCTACCTCGGTATCGATAGGGGGAATGTCGCCTTCGGCAACGGCTTTGTCCAATTCGCGCTTGATGACTTGCACGAAACGCTGATGTACTTCGATGCGTTTCTGCTCGAAGACCTGCCCCAACCCGACGGCCTGCACCAGCACGATTTTGGCCAGCTGGCGATATTGGCCGAACGTTTCCAGGCAGACACGCAAAGCGGCATCCACGCGTTCGATACCACCAGGCGTTTCGGCAAGCACTTTTTCCAGTTGGGCTTCGAGCAAATCAGCAAACTGATCGATGAGTGCCAAAAAGATGCGTTCCTTGCTGGGAAAATGAAAATAAATCGCGCCTTTCGAGGTTTCCGACGCTTCGGCGATCTCATCCACGCGAGTATCGTGGTAGCCTTTGTGGGAAAAAATGCGCATGGCGGCATCGAGAATACGCTGCCGCGTGGCGTACGCACGGGATTGCACAGGCTCAGGCATGGCACGTCTCCTTAGGCTTTCGAAAACAGACCGACTAGTCGGTTTGTTGTGAAGGATAGCACAAAGTGGCACAGCAGCAAATTGAACGTCTGCCAGCGCGGCCGTTTCACCCTGCCCGAAGCACAACGCCGGATGCTCGCGCCGTACTTCGGGCAGGCGCGGATGGTCAAGCAAGGAGGGCGACACCACTCAGCGGGGGCAGGTCGATGCTGGTGCCACGCAGGTGAACACCATCGTCGGTACGCAACACAACATCGCCTACGCCGGCAATGTTGGCGGTTTGCGGAGCATCGCTGGTATTCAGCACGATGGTGTAGGGGCCATGGGCGTAGACGTAAAGGCCACGTGTGTCATCCACCAGGCGCGTTTCGTGCGGGGTGCGCCACCACACGTCGCCCCCCATACGGCGCAAGGCGATCACGTGCCGGAAGAACGCCAACAGGCTGCTATCCTGCGCATCGCCCCACAGCATCGGCAAGCGCGATTCTTCGAGCACGTTGCGCCCATCTGGATGGCGCACATCGCGCACCTGGCTCAACCCGACTTCGGTGCCGTAGTACACAACGGGGGGACCAGCGAGGGTAAAGAGACACAACAACGCCAGGCGCAAGCGGCGTTTGTCGTGGCGGGCGACCCACAAAAAGCGATTCATATCGTGATTGTCGAGAAACGCCGGCAAGACAAAGTTTTCACCATGTCCAAAGTAGGCTGCATGGCGATGGATGAACGCGTCGAATGTGCTCACAGATTCGTTCCCAAAGGCAAAGAGCGCCCGCATGTGTTGCAAAAGCAAAAAATCCAGGCAGCCATCCATGCGTCCTTCGTAAGAGCGCAGCAGGCGCGGCGTTTCGACAACCTCGCCGAACATCACACTTTCGGGGTTGACCGCGCGGGTGGCCGTGCGCATCTCACTCCAAAAGAGGTGGGGCGGGCCATATGCATAATCAAGGCGGAAACCGTCGAACCCCCGTTCCAGCCAACGGCACGCATGCTGGATGAGGTAGTCCCGTGCACCGGGATGCTGATGGTCGAACTGGGGCATACTTCGCACGTTGAAAAAGGTGCGGTAGCGGTGTGGCCATTCCTCGAACGTGAACCAATCGAACGTCGGCGCGTTGCGGTCACGCTGAGCAGCCAGAAAAGCAGGATGCTGGTTCGAGCAATGGTTGGCGACGAAGTCCAGAATGAGACGCAAGCCGCGGGCATGGGCTTCGGCCAGCAAGGTGTCAATGTCTTCATCGGTGCCCAGGCGGGGTTCGACACAACCATAGTCGGTGGCATCGTAACCGTGGTGGCTTGGACTGGGGAAAAAGGGAGTCAGCCAGATGGCATCGACGCCAAGCGAGGCGATATAGTCGAGTTTGGCGATGATGCCGCGCAGGGTGCCCCCGTAGAAGCCCGAGAGAGGCGTTTCAGGCGGTGCGAAGGCTTTGCCAGGATCGGGTGCGAACCGGTCCACGAAAATCTGATAGATGATGGCAGCACGCAACCAATCAGGTATACCAAAGGCATCCACGTCGAACCCGTATACCCTCGGTTGGCCTTTCTGCTCTTCGCGCCAGTAGCCATCGCCAGCGGATTGCCAGGCATCGAAGGTGTAGCGAATGCGTGCCCCGTTGGGCTGAGGGGGCAAAGTGGCTTTCCAACGAGTCACATAGCCCCAGATGAGCGTATCCCATTCAGTCGCGACAGGGTGCATTGGTACAACACGCCCATGCTCAGCAATGCCACGTGCGCCACGCGGCGACGTGCCGTCGGTGGTCAGGTAGAGCGCCACACGGTCGGCGGGCACTTCTGGTCCGGTGGTGATGGTCAGGGTGATCGGCGTTTCGGGGGTGGGGTCGCGGGGGGAAGGTTCGGGAAAATGGAAGAGGCCACGCCGTTCGCTTTTCAGGCGTGCCAGGCGTTTTTCATCGGTAGCGAGTGTGCCAAAAATGAAGTCGTTGGCAGGGTGCGGCGCTTTCTCCAACATGATTCATCCTCGTATGGTCTCGGTTGTGTTGGCAACCACATTGTATGGCCATTCCGCCACTCGAAAAGGGCTGCACATGGGGAGGGCTTTCACCAGCGTTTCCGCCTTCGCTTGCAAGCGTACTATTTGGTCATTCAAGGCGAAAGAGTAGAATAGGACCTGATCCCCCCCCAGGGGCGGAGGGTAGGGGAAGAAAAGGAGGGAAGAAATGGCGCACGAACACCACACCAAGACGCACCATACCGAACAGGCCGCACATGAAGACCACGCACAGCATCCCCCTACGCATCATCACGCTGACGAACATGACCACGGGGCACATATCGATCATACCGGCCACGAGGCATTGTTCCGTCAGCGATTTTGGGTGTGTCTGATATTGACGGTACCAGTGCTGCTCTACAGCCCCATGTTGCAACAGTGGTTTGGGTTCTCGCCCCCTACGTTTCCGGGCAGCCAATGGGTGGCGCCATTGTTCGCCACCATCATCTTCCTGTATGGTGGTGTTCCGTTTTTGCAAATGGCACTTCCTGAAATTCGCCAACGCCGCCCCGGCATGATGACACTCATCTCATTGGCGATAAGTGTGGCGTTCGTGTACAGCATCGCCGCCCTCTTTCTCCCCAATGCAGGCAGCTTCTTTTGGGAACTGGTCACGCTCATCGACGTGATGCTATTGGGCCACTGGATCGAAATGCGCAGCGTGCGGCAAGCATCCCGCGCACTGGATGAGCTGGTCAAATTGTTGCCCACGACTGCTGAACGGATCCGCGAAGATGGGACCATCGAAGAAGTCCCGCTCGCGGCGCTTCGGCCAGGCGATATTGTGCTGGTTCGACCTGGGGCAAAAGTGCCGGCAGATGGCGAGATTCTGGAAGGTGAAAGTGAACTGAACGAGTCGATGCTCACCGGCGAATCCAAACCAGTGAAAAAAGGCCCCGGCGCGCAGGTAATTGGCGGTACCGTGAACAGCGGCAGTGGTAGTCTCCGGGTGCGCATCACCGCCACGGGCGACAATACGATGCTGGCCGGTATCATGCGGCTGGTGCAAGAAGCCCAGGCGAGCAAATCTCGCACCCAATTGCTGGCCGACCGTGCCGCAGGGTGGTTGTTTTATGCAGCGGTCATAGTAGCGCTGCTCACCGCGATTGCGTGGATCCTTGCCATTGGATTCGATGTCGAAGTGCTCGAACGTGTTGCCACTGTTCTTGTGATTGCATGTCCCCACGCCCTGGGATTGGCAGTGCCGCTGGTTGTCGCCATGAGCACCTCGCTGGCAGCACGCAACGGCATTCTCGTGCGCGACCGGCTAGCGTTGGAAGCAGCACGCGAGATTGACGTCGTCCTGTTCGACAAGACTGGCACGTTGACCAAAGGTGAGCAAGGGGTCGTGGCGCTGCAAACGGTCGACACCACCGACGAAACCACTCTGCTTCGCCTGGCGGCAGCCGCGGAGGGGGATTCGGAGCATTCCATTGCAGATGCCATTCGTCGGGCGGCACAAGCGCGTGGCATCGATGTACCTGCCAGCCATGATTTTGAAGCGTTGAAAGGGCGCGGAGTACGGGCACATGTCGAGGGGCACGAGGTCTATGTTGGGGCGCCCCGTCTGCTCGATGAATTGAATGTACCACTTCCGACTGCTCTGCGTGCCTTTGCCGAAGAAGCCGAGCGGAAAGGCCAAACCGTCATCTACGTGGTGGTCGATGGTGCTGTGGCAGGTGCTGTGGCACTGGCGGATGTGATTCGCCCTGAAAGTTATGACGCCGTGGCGCAGTTGCACAAGCTAGGTATCGAAGTGGCGATGGTGACAGGCGACAGCCGCGCCGTGGCAGAAGCCGTTGCCCGCGAGCTGGGAATCGATTATGTCTTTGCCGAAGTATTGCCGCAAGACAAAGCTGCCAAAGTGCGCGACGTGCAGGCGCAAGGCAAGCGGGTGATGATGGTGGGGGATGGCGTCAACGATGCGCCGGCCCTGGCACAAGCCGATGTCGGTGTGGCCATTGGAAGTGGCACCGATGTGGCCATCGAATCGGCAGGCATCATTCTGGTGCGAAGCAACCCGCTCGATATCGTCAAACTCATCGAATTGAGTCGGGCGACGTACCGCAAAATGGTGCAAAATCTCATCTGGGCGACCGCTTACAACATTGTAGCGCTCCCGCTGGCGGCCGGTGTGTTGGCGCCGTGGGGCATTTTGCTCTCGCCAGCAGTAGGTGCATTATTCATGTCATTGAGTACGGTGATTGTGGCCATCAACGCACAAACACTTCGGAATGCACTATGAGAAGAAACACGTGGCTGCTTGTCCTGCTCATTCTCTTGGCTGGCATGGCACTCCTGAGTGCCTGCCAGCCCGCCCGTTCTCCAACCCCCAAACCCACTGCCACCTTCGATTACAGTCTGCTTCCACCACGCACGACGCCGGTGCCATTGACGCCAGTGCCCACGGCCACACCAGGGGGTGATATACAGGTCTCTTTCCGGAACGATATTCTGCCAATCTTCGAGGAAAACTGTGTCCGGTGTCATGGTGGTGTGGCCGGATTGTGGCTGACGGATTACGAGCATGTGCTGTACGGCGGATTTGCGGGACCGATTCTCGTCCCTGGCGACCCCGAGATGAGCCGCCTGCTGGATTATTTGCGCAAAGGGACGATGCCACCCGATGCACCGCCGTTACCAGAGGAAGAGATACGCCTGATCGAAGAATGGATTGCTGCCGGTGCCCCTAACAATTGACGCCATGGTGGCTCATTCGTTCCACAAACGCTCGAATTCGGCCACAAAAGGCGCAGCAAATGCGGCATCATGCACAATCAGCACATTTTCATCGTTGCGACGGTCGGCATTGTCGGTGAAGTTGTACGAACCAAAAACAACAGTCCGCCGGTCTATCACGATGACTTTGTGGTGCATGATGCGCGGGTTGGCATCCTGTCGAACGGCTACCGACGGGTAGTCTGCTGCTTGCAATTTGGTGTAGTAACTGAACGCCGTTTCCGACCCCGTGGTCTCGAAAATGCCGCGCACACGCACCCCGCTACTGGCACGCCCCAAAACCGCTTCGCCAATCGGCTCGCTCGTAAATGCAAACGCCATGATGAGCACTTCGTCCTGCGCCCGGGCAACTTCTCGCGCAATAGCCAGCGCGGCGCTTTCTTCGGGGGCGAAGATGTTTTGCATCTCAACCCCTGCATGTGTGAAGGTGGGAAAAGGCGTGTTGACGGGTGATGTTGGACCAAACAGGCGCTCATTGTACATTTCGTCCATTTCGGTGCGGTAATTCTCGATCAGCGGGGGCACATTCTCGAAACGCACAAAATTGTTGTTGTTGCAATAGACGCCGTTGGTGGTCAGGTTCATCGAGCCCGTCCAGAGAATGCGGTCGTCGATGATGATGAATTTGTTGTGCATCAGCCCGCTACGGTCATCGGTCACCACGCTGAGCCCGTTGCGGCGCAAGCGGCGAATAGCGGGCAAATCCTCGTTGTCCGTGTCGGTGACGATACGAACGGGCACGCCCTGTTTTTCAAGCCCAATCAGTGATTCGACGATCGCAGGCGCATCCAAGTCGTAGGCGGCAATATCCACACGGGTACGGGCAGCGGCCAAGTCAGCAGCAATACGCTCGTCAAGCCCACCGCGGCGCGCCTCTTCGGGCGGACACGTAGGCGTGGTGAAGGTGATAGTGTACCAATCGGCACTAGCGGGGCTGGCAGGCGTAGGCGCAACAACGCCCAATTCGGCGGCAATCTCGCGCACAATCTCGTAGAGCAGGCGCACGTCTTCATCTCCCGATTGCGACGCAAGCGCTCCCAACACGCTCAGCACGATCAGCACCAGCAGTGTCGCGACCACCTTGCCAGCACGTTTCATACGTCATCTACTCCTGTGGTTCGTGTCTCCTCTTCAAGCCAGGCCATCAGCGTATCCAGCATCGCCTCGCGGTTCGATGGCAACGCAGGGGGCGTTGGCAAGCCAAGTCGGGCGGCGGCATCAGCCAAGCGTGCGATGGCGTCATCAGATGGGGCATCAGGCGCGAGCAAACGGTTGATGGTACGCAGCAGCGCACCGAGCGCATCCAACGTCTCTTCGATACGCGCCGCAGCGTCCTCATCAGGCAGGCGCAACGTGCGGCGCACCACATCGTCGATCACATGTTGCGCCCATGCCAGCAAGGGGCGGGCTTCTTCATCAGTCAGATGACGGCGCAACGCTTCGTTGCCCACCAGCCATTCGATGGCATCACGACGGCCGTGCTGAAAGCGCTCATCATCACGCAGGTATGGGCTCATCGTGCAGCCTCCTTGTGGGAGTGGTGGTACTCTACCGCGAGAGCAGAGGAAAGCAAACGAGACGCTGGATTGCTTTGTGATTCTGCACGGTGTGCGCTAGAATGGCATCCCCGAGGAGGTGAAACAGCCATGCAAACAAAGTATATTTTCGTCACTGGTGGTGTTGTTAGTTCGCTCGGCAAAGGCATTACGGCGGCCTCCTTGGGACGGCTGCTCAAAGCCCGCGGGCTCCGCGTCACCATTCAAAAACTCGACCCCTATCTGAACGTCGATCCCGGCACGATGGCCCCCTACCAGCACGGTGAAGTCTTTGTGACCGAAGATGGTGCCGAAACCGATCTCGACCTGGGGCACTACGAGCGCTTCATCGACGAAAACCTGTCGCGTCTGAACAATGTGACGACAGGGCAGGTGTACAGCGAAGTCATTGCCAAAGAACGACGCGGCGATTACCTGGGTGGCACCATTCAAGTGGTGCCGCACGTCACCAACGAAATCAAACGCCGCATTGTGCAGGCTGCACGCCAACAAGAAGCCGACGTGGCGATTGTCGAGATTGGCGGCACGGTGGGCGACATCGAAGGGCAGCCCTTCCTGGAAGCGATTCGCCAGATGCGCAAAGATGTGGGGCGCAACAACGTGGTCTATGTGCATGTCACCCTGTTGCCCTACGTGAGCGCCAGCGGCGAACTGAAAACCAAACCCACCCAGCACAGTGTGCGCGAATTGCGCGGTATGGGCATTCAGCCCGACATTGTGGGCTTGCGCTCCGACCACCCAGTGGGTGATGAAATCCGCGCCAAAGTCTCGCTGTTCTGCGACGTCGAACCGCGTGCCGTCATCCCCATCGTCACCGCCGACACGATCTACGATGTGCCGCTCATGCTCGAAGACACCGGCCTGGCTGACCTCGTCATCGAGTACCTGGGCTTACAAGAGCGTGTCCACGAGCCCGACCTGCGCGAATGGCGCGAAGCCGTCGAACGCTTGAAGCAAGCCAGCCAAAGCGTCCGCATCGCACTGGTCGGCAAGTACGTGGAACTGCAAGACGCCTACATCAGTGTGCGCGAAGCGCTCATCCACGCCGCCCTGGCACACGACCGCTGCGTCGAAATCGATTGGATTCAGAGCGAAGACCTGGAACGCGGTCTTGGGTGGGAACGCCTGCAAAAAGCCGATGGCATCGTCGTGCCCGGAGGATTCGGCGAGCGTGGCGTGCCCGGTAAAATCCTGGCGGCACGCTTCGCCCGCGAAAACCACATCCCCTACCTGGGGCTCTGCCTGGGCATGCAAGTCATGTGCATCGAATTCGCCCGCCATGTCCTGGGCAGCGACGAACCCAACAGCACCGAATTCGATCCCCACACACAGCACCCCGTCATCTCGCTCATGCCCGACCAACACGCTATCACCGACCTGGGGGGCACGATGCGCCTGGGGGCCTACCCCTGCATGTTGCAACCCGGCACCAAAGCTCATCAGGCGTATGGCGAAGACGTGGTATATGAACGCCACCGTCACCGATGGGAATTCAACAACGCGTACCGCGATATCCTGGGTGAAGCAGGGCTGGTGTTCAGCGGGCTTTCGCCCGATGGGCGGCTTGTCGAAATCGTGGAATTGCGCGACCACCCCTGGATGGTCGGAAGCCAGTTCCACCCCGAATTCAAAACGCGGCTCAACCGGCCACACCCGCTCTTCCGCGATTTCATCGGTGCTGCCATCAAAACCATTCACAAGGGCGACCCGCTTCCATTGCCGTTTGGCGACGACCTGCATTCGTAAGCGGTTCTGCACCTGACCCGTTGATGCTACAATGCGCGGTGGGTGAACATGATTCACCCGCCGCTTTTTGTCGGCAACCAACTCACAGGGAGCCGTGTATGCCGAAACGCCTGTTGCTGTTGCTTGTGCTGCTCGGTACTTGGCTGGGAACAGCCCCCACAGCCAATGCGCACACCCCAACCCCCGTGCAAGGCGGGGAGATCGTCGAGCTTGTCTCCATCACGGCCGACGTGGAGATCTACACCGACGAAAACGGACTCACCTGGGCGGCGGTTGACGCAACCTACAAACTCCACAACGTCAGCAAAACCAGCCCCGCCTTCGTGCAGTTTGGGTGGCCAGCCTGGTCGGGCGACGACGTCAACAGCGACCCCGCAACGCTGGTGGATTTTCAGGTGCGGCGCGAAGGACGAGCAGGAGCGCTCACCCCTCTCGAAATGCCGCTCTTGCTTGGGGGCGAAACGCGCACCACCACTGTCTGGACAACGGCTACCACCCTCGCCCGCGATGCACGCACGACGTTCAGTGCCTCGTGGCGGCAATTGCTGGGAGAAGGACCACTTGTCACGTGGCAATTCGGCTTGTTGCCCGCCGCCCATTGGCGTGGTGCGGTGGGAAGCACCCGCATCACCGTCAACCTGCCCGAACTCACCACGCAAGAGCAACTGGTGCGCGTCGTGCCAACCGAATTTGCATACAACGGTGAATACACCTTCTACGGGGACCGCGTGGAGTGGATTTTCGTCTCGTACCTGCCCGACACAAACATCTCGCTGACGCTGATTGCCCCACCGCTCTGGCGTGAAATGGAAACCCTGCGCACCGCCCTGGCATCGCACCCCCAGAATGCCGAAGCCTGGTTGCGGCTAGGCGATATCTACACCCAACTGGCCGAAGCCGGCGCCACCGAGTATGACGCGCAAGCCGAAGCCGCTTATTTCGCGGCACGTGATGCCGACCCCACCAACCCCGAACCCCACCATCGCCTGTGGAAACGCTTCGAAGCCCGTCTTGGCACGCCCCCCGACCTTGCCACACTCGACCTGGCCCGACAGGAAGCGCAAGCCCTGTATGACCTCACTGGCGATGAAGGCGCACGCACCTTCATCATCGAAGCCGAAGCCGCGCTGGCGAAAGAATGGCTGGAACGCAATGCCCCCCACCAGGCCTACGAACACCTGTCGCACGCCTGGGCACTCGCCACAGACGCAGAACAAGACATGCTGGCACCGCTTCGCACCACCATCCTCACCACCCTCTTGCACACCACGTTGAAAGAAGAAGGCCTGGCCGCTATGATGACGCAGGCGGAAGCCCTGCACGCCACCGACCTGCTGGCACCGCTCGCAGACGTTCCCCGCCCCTGGTTCGAACGTCGCACCGTTCAGGTCACCACCAGCACCAGCGGGCGCACCATCACACTCACCTTCTACAACGTGCAGGATGAATCTGCCGCCCGCGCCGCACTCGATCAGGTGTGTGGCCACATGAGCCGCGTCGTCTCACTGGACACGCATGTGCGCTGCGCTATTCCACTCCCCAATGCCGAAGTCGTCATCACATTCGACGGCATGTCTTCTGCCCTCTGGCAGGAACGCGCCGCCACCCTTCTGCCCACCATTCCCGACAACGCCACGTTCGATTTGTTGCGTAGTGCGTTGCACACATCGGCATTGGAGTGGAACATCCACAACGGCTGGCGCGAACAACGTGTACGCTACGTAGAAGAGATTCATCTCCTGACACCACAAGCCATTCCCCTGGCCGAGACCATTCATGCTCGGGCCGAAACCGCCGACACGCCCTTTCTACGTGACACACTGATCACCATCGCCAATACGTGGGCAAGCATTGCCAGCCATGATCGTGTACGCTACGAAATTTTCTTCACCCACAATGGGCGTACCCTGACCCGCGCATGGACGCGCATCCCCCCCACCGAGGAACGCCTGATGTTCGAAGCCACCTTCCCCAATGTCTGGTTCTGGGCTGGCGCCGGTGGCTTCTTGTTGCTGCTTGTGCTGGGGGCGTTGGCACTCATTTGGCGCTGGCCCTTGCCAGAGCGCATTACCCTGCGGTGGGAATGACCCAGTCTGCCAAAGAAATGCAGGAGGCACGCATGCGTCACCCGCTGGACGAATTGACCCACTGGATGGAAAACCACCTGGATGCGTACCTTGCCGACCTTGCGGAATTGGTCAATGTCGATTGCGGTACACACTACAAACCCGGTGTAGATGAAGTCGGCAGTTGGTGTGCCCGCATGGCCGTCCACATGGGGGCTCTGCTCGAATGGATTCCCCAACGCGACTACGGCGACATCTTGCTAGCACGCTGGCAGGGGAACGGGCGCGGGCGTCTTTTGCTTTCAGCACACCTGGACACCGTGTATCCCATTGGCACAGCCGCCAAACGCCCTCTCCGGCGCGAAGGAAGCCGCCTGCTTGGGCCTGGTGTGGCCGACATGAAAGCCGGTCTGCTGAGTGGGTTTTACGCCTTGCAGGCACTTTTTGCCCTCGGCATGGCAGACTTCGAAGAAATCGCCTTCTTTTTCTCGTCAGAAGAAGAAGTCGGCTCGCCGGTCTCGCGCACGTGGCTCGCCCAATTGGCACCCCACTACGATGCCGGCCTCGTCCTGGAAGCAGGACGCCCCGACGGGAGCGTGGTTGTGGCTCGCAAAGGCGGTGGCTTTTTGCGCGTATGTGTCGAGGGACGTGAAGCCCACACCGGCATCGAACCCGAAAAAGGCGCCAGTGCCATTCTCGAACTGGCGCACCACATCATCGCTCTGGAAGCCCTCAACGGAAAAGTGCCCGGCACAACGATCAAAATCACGCAAGTGCAAGGCGGCACGGCACGCAATGTCGTTCCCGGTGCCGCCGAAGCAGGTGTCGATGTGCGTGTCGTGGACGAAGAGGGGCGCGAGACTATCGAAGCGCTCATCCGCAGCACCGTCAATCGCACATACATCGAAGGGACACAAGTACGCCTGGAAGGAGAAATCGACCGTCCCCCCTGGCCCCCCAACGAAGGTACGCACCGGCTCTACACACTGGCACGCCAAATCGCGCACGAACTGGGGTTCGAGATTGGCGCGGCGATCAGCGGCGGCTCGTCCGATGGCAACTTTCTGGTGGCGAGTGGGCTCGCCGTGCTGGATGGCCTGGGCCCCGTTGGCGGGCTCGACCACAGCCCCAACGAGTATCTGGACATCGAGAGCATCGTGCCACGCACGGTATTGCTTGCAGAACTCATCCGTCGCCTGACAGCACCAGCCTGATCGTGGTATGTTCTCCCGCTGACAGGCCTTCTCTCGCACCACACCAGGGTGGGGGCCTGTCAGACGCCCCCCGTGCGCATGACCCACGCCACGAACTCATGCATGCCCGTATAGGCATCATCGGGGAGAGGCGGCACCACGAACGAAAAGAGCGCTTGCCCTGTGCCTTCGTGCCATGCGCATAGGCCACGCCCTTCTCGTTCTTCTGTGGAAAACGCCAACGCTCCCCCGGCTATCTTCTCGAAATGGTCGGGATACCCAAAGTTGTAGAAATACCCCAGCATTTTGTACAACGCCTCACTGTGATGACCGGGAGCGTAATTTTTGGCGTCCAGCAACATCAGCCGCCCCGATTCGTCCCATTGCAACACGATATCGGGCAAGCCACGCACGGCAGGCAAACGACGGTACGCTTTCAGCGGAGCACTCCGCTGGTAGAACAAGTGCAACAGCCCTGCTGACGTCAGCGCGGAGAACGTCGGCGCGGCATACGCAGGTGCTTCTTCGAACAGAGGGCGTTGTTGCGCTATCGGCACCTGCTCGCTGAGTGCCAGCACCAGTTCCAGCAGAACCAGCACCTCGTAGAGGCGGTCGGGGTCTTCATTGGGGAAGCGGGTGATCTGGTCAGCGTCTTCCAGGTGGGCCATCTGATGGGCACGCTGCCACCATTGCCACAACGCAGCGTAGGCGGGCTGGCGTGCCACAATCTCCGCCAGACGTGCCTGTTCCTGTGGCGAAAGCGCCCCCCCAACCGGCAACCAACACCAGGGCGGTTGCGTGCGAAGGGTACGCAGCTCATGCAACAGATGCACCCCCTGAGGAATGCCCAAGGCTGCCAGATGCGGCGCAACGTGTTGTGCGACCGTTTCCGCCCAATCGAGCACCAGCGCCACAAAGCGGTTTTCGGGCGTGGCGAACGAGCGGTGCACAGTACGCTGCACCACATCGCGGCTGTGGGGTGCATGCAAGCGGTGGCGAAGCGTCGCCTGCCAATCCACATGTCCACGTGGCGCGTCGGTTTCACGAAGGTGATGCACACTCTCAGCCGAAAACGTTTGCGCCAGCGCAGGCAAAAGGCGCTCGGTCAAGGCCGCCAAATGCGTTTCCACCAGGGCAAGATGCCAAACCTGATGCAGAAATGGCCACACGTGCGCCACAGTGCCCAATCCTATCGCTGTATCCAGCACGCGGCGGCGAAGCGCGAGCCGCAAAAGCGTATAGAGGCGAGCACGCAACGCTGGCAAACGAGGGTCATTGGCACGCAGCGGCTGGTTCATGCCATCGTCCCCGGTTCGAAACGTTGCACCCACACTTCGAATTGTGCCTGGGCACGCGCCCCATACCGCGCGATGGCACGGCGCACAGTGTCGAGGGGTTTTTCGTACCACAGGTGGTCGGGGTGCTTGCTGAAAAAGAGATCAGCGTAGGAAATGATCTCCTCTTCCAGCGTTTGCGGGACATAATCACGAACGGGCAAAGGGATTCCCTGGGCGCGGACTTCTTCGGCAGTGATGCCCACCCCGATATGGCGTTCGGCCACAAGGGCATGGCGCGGGAGCCCTTCGGCTTCCAGAATGCGGCGTCCTTCGACAATGTGCATGATGTAGGGGTGTGGGCCTGTTGTCCCCAACATGTCGTCGTGCGTGCCGATGATGCCAATATCGTGCAGCATGGCTGCTTCTTCGATGAACCGCACTTGCGCGCGCGAAAGGCCGAGCCGCCGAGCAATACGCAGCGCTTTGGCGGTGACCATGGCAACATGCGGCACATAGAGCCGGTAGAGTGCCGTATCTGGCGGAATGTACTTGTGGATGATGGCAAAATACTCAACGGCCATAGGCAACGTGCACCTGTTCGATGAGCGTCGCATGAGGCATCAGGCGAAGTGATTGTACGCTTTTTCGAGAGGGAGCAAAAGCAGGCTTCGCCAGCATAACGCGAGTGTTTTCCCTCTGAGGCGTTGGATGTGATTGGGAACCTGGTGATTACCCAGATCTCTGCACGGCGAGTGAAAGGGGTGAGCAAGGGATACGAAAGCACCCCGCCTGGCCTCGAGAGGCACGCACGCCTGACGGTACTTCGAGGTGCGACGCACCTGCCAGAGGTGCGTCGCACCTCCTGAGC
>WFOS01000104.1 GCA_015487975.1 Ardenticatena sp. | reverse complement strand
TCTTTGCTGGGGTGTTGTGCGTCTTGCACCTTGGCTGCATACAGGCCCAGGGCGTCCAGTGTTTGTTCGTTTTGAGCAAGACGGGCACGCACGGCTTCGACCTCGGCGGTGATGCGTTCGATTTCGGCCTGCACGTGTTGCGCGCGGTCGGCAAGATGCGGTTGGCACTGTGTGGCAACACGTTCGATTTCCAGGTCGCGCAGGGTGGCTTCGAGTGTTCGTTTCTTCTGGCGCAGGCGATTCTGTTCTTGCTGGATTTCGGCACGGTGGGACTGGATGGCATCGGCAAGGGTGGCACGTGGCACAACCTTGTTGAGCCCCGCCCAGGCGAGAGGGTCGTGCCAGGAGAGACGCATGGTACCGTCGCGGTTGTACATGGGCCCCGCCGGTGCGTTTTCGCCCGCGAAGGGGTCTTGAACATAGAGCCCCCAAAGCCCGTGGTAGTGGCGCACCCAGGGGGTCTGGTCGCCAATGAGGACGGGGATTTCCCAAGGACGGTCGCCGTTTGCACCGAGGGTGATGCCATCGCCGCGTGCGTAGTCAATGAACGGGATACGCAGGAGCGTGGATGGCGAGGATGCCGTTTCGTCGAGTGGCACACCATAGGTCAGCAGACGTTCATGCCAGAGGCGACGCAAGCGGTTCAGGCGTGTGCTGAGTGGTCGCAGGGCTGGGATTTCGATTTGGGAGAGGTATTCGCCTTTTTGGAAGTAGAGTGCATGTGAGCCAGCTGCCACGTAGAGCAAGGGGTGCGTGCCAA
The DNA here is from genome assembly GCA_015487975.1 of Ardenticatena sp. GTDB lineage: Bacteria > Chloroflexota > Anaerolineae > Ardenticatenales > Ardenticatenaceae > Ardenticatena. The sequence continues at coordinate 2,351 of WFOS01000104.1, read as the reverse complement.
CTTTTTCGACGATGGGATCGTCCCAGCGGCGGCGCAGGTCGTCGCCGTGGGCATCGTGCATGGTGACGGCAATCCATTCGGGGTGCCAGCCATCATCGTCGCCAGGGGCAAGGTAGATCGCGACCATTTCCCAATCGGCTTCGTGGTCGTTGGCGCCAAAAAAGCCCGAGCGCCAGTTGTTGTAGGCGTAGAAGTACCAGTATTGCAGCACCTTCCACGTGCCCTGCTGAATGACGCGGCCGTAGTAGCAGTAGCGTTCATCGGCGGCGAGGATGGCACGGTATTCATCACGCGCTGCATCGGCCGCATCCCCTGGGACACGCCCACGCAAGAGCAAGGAAAGCGAGAAGAAGGCATCCACAAGCCGCGCGGTATAGCCGACCGTGGTCAGGCGTCCATGCCCAGGCACAAAACGGTCGGCGTCGGGGCGCAAGGTGCGCACAAGCCGTTCGCGAGCGAGGGTGGCGAGGGGCTTGGGTTCGACGAATTTGAGGAAGAAACGGCTTCCTTGTGGGGCTTCGCGTGGTTCGCCCAGAACGCTGAGCGAGAGATTGCCTTCGGGGATGAGACAGGTGGGCAGGGCGCCAGGGGTTTTCAGCCAGAGGCTGCAGCGTTCCACGTAGCGGGCGGCGTCCATGGGGAAAAAGGTTTCGCCCCGGGTGAAGCATAACATTGGTTCATAGCGACGCAGGAGTTCCAAGTGTTCGGCCGATTCGATGTCGAAGGATGCCATAGGCGACTACCTCTTCGTCGGTTGTGCCATGATGAGCCGCAAGCCAAAGGTGTGCAGGTAGAAGGTCATGAAGGCGGCCAGCCCCAGCAGAAGATAGACGAGCAGGGGTGCATCACCGACGGGTGGCAGGAAGAAGTAGATGTAGAGCCCAGCCCCCAGCAATACCGCCTGAACAATGAGGGCGATGTGCCATGCCCAGGCGTGGCGACGTGCAAACAGGATGGTGGCAATGAGGGCGAGCATGGCCACAACGATGAAGAAGAAGGCTCCAAATGTCCAATACCAGGTGGTGCCAGGGAGAAGAAGCGCATTCAGCCAACCGTTGGGGCGGTCGGATATACCCAGCCCATAGGCCATGGCAGCCAAAAGGATCGTTTGAATGCTGAGCAGGAGATCGAACACACGCAAGGGACGCTGCATATCGTCGGGCAAATGGACAACAGGGGGCATAGGCTACTCCTTGCGGCAGGTCAGATGCAAGGCGGCACGGATCCGCTGAAAGACGCCGTCGGGGGGCGTATCGCCGTTCCCGTCCACTTCGACGAGAATTCCCTGGCGGTGGTAGTAGTCCAGCAATTCGGAGCGGCGGGTATGGTAAATGCGCAAGCGTTCACGAATGATGTCGGGCGTGTCGTCAGGGCGTCCCCGGGCGAGCAAGCGTTGCTGGACGACGTGATCGGGCACACGCAGGTGGATGGCCGTATCGAGGCGGCGTCCATAGCGATGAAGCATCTCATCGAGTGCCTTGGCTTGCGAAAGCGAACGGGGGATGCCATCGAAGATGATGCCTCGTTCGGGGAGCAGGGTGCGGATTTCCTGTTCGACAAGCCTCATGAGCAATACCAGGGGTGCAAGGTGGCCAGCTTCGACATAGCGGGCGATTGCCTGTCCCATGGGGGTACGGGCTTCCATTTCGCGGCGCAAGAGGTCGCCTGCCCCGATGATGTGATGCCCAAGACAAGCTTGCAAACGGCGAGCCTGTGTGCCTTTACCACTTCCAGGCGGCCCAATGAGGACAATATGGCGGCGCATGGTTGGTTCTCACTTTCAGGATTGATTTGGATGGGCACATTCTGGCGGAAAAGCAGCAAATGTTCAAGCGGGATGCAGAGGGCGACAAAACAGGCGCTCAGGCAGCCTGCTTCGCAAATCGATGGGAGATGATGGCACACTCACGACCAGTTTTGCATGAATAAAACTATTTGCGCAATTTTTTACACATGTTTGCATAGATTTTGCATCTTTTTTCGTTCGCAGTTTGGCGGGGTTTCGATGCAGATAAGAGGGTTGCGAAAAACGCGCAAATACCACAAAAAATCAAGGTATTTTATGCTAGCAAAGCGCCTCTCAAACGCGCTGTACGGGGCGATTTGACAGGTTCAAGTCATTTTGGTATCGTGGAGGCACGTTCTGAGCCCGCTGCCGCAGCCGTTCTCGATCCGCCGAGGATACTGAAAGTGAAACTCTTACTAGCGACGGGTTTGGTGCTTCATGGCCGCAGCCGTTCTCGATCCGCCGAGGATACTGAAAGCTCTCGAGTTCGAGGTGGAAATGTGGGAGGCTTTCGGGCCGCAGCCGTTCTCGATCCGCCGAGGATACTGAAAGTTGTTTCTCTTAC
>WFOS01000103.1 GCA_015487975.1 Ardenticatena sp. | reverse complement strand
GCGCAGAAGGTGCTCGACGACAACCTGGGCTTGGATGGTGACGAAGCCACGGGTGTGAAGATCGTGCGCCGTGCACTCGAAGAACCGCTCCGCCAGCTGGCGACCAACGCCGGTTTGGATGGTGCGGTGGTGGTTGGCGAAGTGCGCCGCCACCAAGCCGAACAGAACAGCCCGTATCTTGGCTACAACGTGCTCACGGGCGAATACGTGGACATGGTGAAGGTGGGGATTATCGACCCGGCCAAGGTCACCCGCTCGGCCTTGCTCAACGCGGCCAGCATCGGCGCGATGATTCTGACCACCGAAGCGCTGGTGACCGACCTGCCCGAAAAAGAAAAGGCCGAAGCCGCCGGCACGCCACCGATGGACTTCTAAGGCATCCCTGAGCAGTCAAACCGCCCTCGCGTCTATGCGAGGGCGGTTTCGTTTTGCAGGTCAGATCCAAAAGCGCCCCGCTCACCGCCAATCCAGATGCGTCACATCGCCCGTTGCCGTCAGAGGCGTTGCCGATCCATCCTGGCGAACCAGATAGACATCCCCCTGCCAGAGAGCGGCGAGTGCCATCCCATCGGGCGCCCAAACAAACCTGGGCAGCGTCATGCCGGGGTTGCCTTCGGCGGGGAAGAGTCGCTGCCGATTCGAGCCGTCCGCATCCATGAGCATCAACACATACCGGCTCAACGCCGACCCGTCGGGCGCTTCGGCCTGTGCATACGCCAGTTGCAACGACACCGGCGACCACGCTGGCATTGCCCACATGCCCACATTTTCGGCAACTGGCACCGGCGGTGCCGACGCATCCATTGGCAACAGCCACAAGTCGAAACGCTCACTGCGGTCGGGGCGCAAGGCGCGCGCTGAGGGACCATGCACCACAGCCGCCAGCCATTCCCCGTCAGCACGCCACGACGGCCGCGGTGTCCAGACCCATGGCCCCAGGGTTTCGTAAGGGTAAAAGGTCGTCAACACCGTCTGCTGGCGTGTGGAAACCGTCAACACACCCAACGCAGTGGCGCTGCCCCAAGCCACTAGCCGCCCATCAGGGGACCACGCCCACTCACGTCCCCACCAAGCATACCACTCCGCCCCAACGGGCTCGCCAATCTCTCGTCGGGTGATGGGGGTCCCTTCGCTATCGAGCGAAAGCAGCCAGAAATCGTTGCGGGCTTTCCAACCAGGCACGTTCGGCGTGCGCTCAGCCGTCGAATACCCAATCTCGTACTGCTCCGGCGGGCAGGCACGCCCCTGCCGCGGCACACAAGGCCGCCAATCCGCCCACAGCACGCTATCGGTTTCCAGATAGCGTGGCGTATCATCCACAATGTCGGTACGGACTAGCCAGAGAGAGTTCAGCGGACCACCCTGCCCTATATTTCCCCCAATCGGCTTGCGTGTGAAGAGCAACCAGCGGCCATCGGGCGATAGCGCAAACACATGCCCATCCAGGTCACCTGTGGTGGTCAACGCGCGTGGCGTGTTGTTGCCTCGCATCACCCACGCATTCCCCCCAGCGCGATACACAAGCGTGCCCGTGATGGGGACCTGCGCCAACGCCCCCAACGTTCCCAATACCACGATCTCCGGCTGAGGCGTTGCCAGTGTCTCACGGGATGCAATCTCCCGTTCCGTCTCCACCCCATTTTCGTAGAGAATGCGCCACGTAATTCGCTCACGCCCCACCTGCCCCAACTGCACCACGCGGATCTCCCCACGTGGCAATGTCGCATCGCGGCGCGTTTCGCGCGTGTACGGTAATGGGACTTCTTCTTCCTCAAAGCGCTCCTGCACACGCACCACACGCACGCGCATCCCATCTTCCAGCAAGGTGAACGTCGGCGGCTCGACCCAGTCAAGTGCGCCCAACGTCACGCCCTGCTCTTTCAGCATATCGGCGACCGTTTCAGCCTCGGTGGTCAACCAGCGGCGCGTGCCATCCACTTCCAGCAACACACGCTTTGGCGACGATGCCGAACGGCATGCCACCCCACTTCCAACCAAGATGACGAATAGTATCAGCACTCCCCATGCGCGTTTCATAGTGCCAGATGATACCCTACTTGACCTGATCGGCAACTTGTCAGAACCGTATGGCTGCGCTACAACCACTCTGCAACCAGCCACGATTGGATATGGAACCATGCCTGTTGAACTCTGGTACACCAACGGCCTGACGCATCTCGCCCCCCCTTTGCACGATGCGGTGCACGCTCTGAACGATGTCCTGGGCACCGACGACGCCTTCTACGTCATCGTCGCGGGGCTACCCGCTGCCGACCTGCTGGTGTGGAAAGCCGAAGGCGTGCTGCTGGTGTACACCGACACCGCTCCCCCCCCCAAACAACGCATTGTGCAGGTGGCCGCGCTCTGTGCACACGCCGGCCTGGACATTCCCCACGCTGCCATCACGCCCGTGCGGCTGGAAGCGAACGCGCCCGAGACCGCCGAGGGGAGCATCCCGCCCGAACGCCTGCCACACATGTGCTACACAGCACGCCATCCTGCCTGGCGCATCACCTACCGCACCGTGCGCACGCTGCTCGTGCACCGCTGGCACGGGCGCATCGTGCCGTTGCCACGCCCGCGCACACCGACCTCGCCCCTCTGGTCTCCCACCACGTACGCACCGGGCACCACCGCGGCATGGGTGCAGGCTCGCCTGCCCCTGCTTGTCGAACATCATCCTCCCCTCGACGCCGCCGACGATGCCGCCTTCTGCCTCCCATGCTGCTACCGACATGATGGCCAGCCATGCGATGTACCCAACCTGCGTGGGGAAGTCACCATGGCGTTGCAATCGCCCAGCGCTGCCCTGCTCCATCTCGAAACATCCGAGGGCTCGCGGCTCTTGCGGCTCGAAGGGGCTTGGCGCCCCCTGGCGGCGGCACTGCACCATGCCGCCCGCCAAAGCGAACGCCCTTTGCAAGTGCTGGCCTACCACCTGCGCCGCGAAGATGAGACCACCCTCGTTGCCGATGATGCATCACTTGTCATCGTCGAGCCGGATTGGCTGGTCAACGTGCGTGCCCTCGTCGAGGCGGATTTTTGCCCGCGCAGCTATCTTTTGCAGCGCTTCACTCCACGCGCCCCCAATGCCCCAGCTGTGCGCGGGAACATCATTCACGCCCTGTTCGAGGAAATGGTCGCACACGTACCGACATCGCCAAACGAATGGAAGCGGGCCATCGAAGACGCCTGGCGTATGTCGGCGGTGCATTTGGCCTTGCTGAACCTGAACGTGCATGAATTTTTTGCCAACGAGGTACGCCCCATCCTCGAACGGCTCTACCGCTGGCACCAGGCAGAACCTCGCCCCACGCCCACCGGGCGCAGTGAAACCTTTTTGCTGGCGCCTCAGGTTGGGCTCAAAGGGCGCATCGACGCGCTCTGGGAAATTCCCGGCAATGTCTGGGTGGGCGAGTTGAAGACCGGCAAGCCGTGGGGGGAACGCATTCGCCTGGGCGATCAGGTGCAGCTCGCCGCGTACGTGCTGATGACGCTGGCACGTGGCTGGGCACGGCCCGAAGGGTATCAGGCGTTCGTGCTCTACCCGAACGGCGACGGCGACAAAGCCGTGCGCTACGATGCCGCCCTCAACCCACACGTTTTCCAACAGGTTGTCATTGCCCGCAATCGCGTTGTGCTGATCGACCACATGGGCTATGCCCCCTTCGAGCAGTACAGCGCCAACAAGTGCCGCAAATGTGTGGCGGCCGAGGTGTGCGAAGCCGCTGCCGTGTTGCTCGGGCACAAGGATACCCGCCCCTGGAAGGATGTGCGTGGACGCTACGGGTTCGCACGCCACTTCGATGCGACCACGCGCCGTTGGTTTCGCACGTGGGTGCGCCTGCTCGACCACGAACTGACGGTGGTGAAAGCCGCGCACGCGGCACTCTGGGCCATGACGCCCGAAGCCCGCGTCCAGACTGGCGCAACGGTCATACTCGACCGGCAAACCGACTACACCGACGCCCGCGCTCGTGGTGAAGGGGTCTTCTACACCTTCGCCGCCGACAACCAGTCGGAACTGCGTGCTGGGGACTACGTTCTCCTCAGCGAAGCACCGGGCCCACTCCGTGGGCGCATGGCGGAAGCCACCATCGTTGCCATCGACGAAACCAGTCTCACCGTCCAAGTGGACGAACCGCTGGAATTCACGCCCCAACTGGTTGACCAATACACATCGGAAGACCTGTTGACGCGCCAATACACCCCTCTCTGGCTCTGGCTCAAACAGCCCCCCGAACGGCGCGACCTGGTCATCCGCCACCGTGCCCCACTGTTCGACGCGGCAACGCCTCGCCTGCACCATCCCCCCACCATCGGCGACCGCCCTCTCAACAAACGTCAGCAGGAAGCCGTGGCCACACTCGCCCGCATGCGCGATTACATGCTTGTGCAAGGCCCGCCCGGCACAGGCAAAACGACGCTCATTGCGGCGCTGGTGCGCGAATGCCTGGCACGTGGCGAACGTGTGCTCTTGGCTGCCGGAACGAACACCGCCGTGGACAACATGGTACGTGCCCTCATGAACGTTGGGTTGGGCGATCAGGTCGTGCGTCTGGGCAATACTTTGCGCACCGACACGCACGTACACGACCGGTTGCTGAACCGTCTGGCCTATCACGACGATGTGCAAATGCAAATCGAGCAGACGCGCAGACTGTTACTGGAAGCGCCTGTGCTGGCAGCCACCGCTTCCACATGGATGCGCGGCACATGGGACGGCACATTGCGCTTCGACGTCGCCATTGTGGACGAAGCAGGGCAAATGACGCTTCCCGCTACGCTTGCGCCGTTGCGCTTTGCCAAACGGTTCGTGCTGATTGGCGACCACAAGCAACTGCCCCCGGTGGTACAAAGCGAAGGCCGCCGCCGCATGAGCGATCTCATGCTCGAAGATGAGCCCCCACGGCTCTCGCGCTCCCTGTTCGAGGAACTTATCGTGGCCGACCTGCGGCGAGGCGGCAACGCCACCATTCTGCTGGAAGAACAATACCGCATGAACGCCGAAATTTGCCGCATCGCGAGCCGTCGCTGGTACGACAACCGCCTGGTTCCCGGCACCGAGGCGGTTGCCCAGGCGCGCCTGGTGCTGAATGCTTTGCCCAATGATGCGCTCGCCCCCATCCGCGACCCCGCACGCCCGGTCATCTGGGTGGATACGCCCCTTGCTGAAAGCGGCGTGCCCCGCCAGAATGACATCGAAGCCGAACTGGTTGCCGACCTGCTGGAAGGGTATTTTGCAGCGGGGTTGAGGTGGCCCCAGGTGGGCGTGATTGCCCCGTTTCGGGCACAGGTGGCAGCCATTCGGCGTGTGCTGGCTCGGCGTTTTGGCGAAACAGCCATTGCCCAGATTCGCAACAGCGTGGATACAGTCGACCGTTTTCAGGGGCAAGAACGCGACCTCATCATCGTTTCGCTGAGCCTATATGCGCCTTTCGTGCCCGATTTGCTGCGCGATGAGCGCCGGTTGAACGTGGCCATCACACGTGCACGACGCAAACTCATTCTGCTGGGCACGCTTTCTGTGTTGAATACGGAACCCATCTACGCCGCGCTGGCCTCGACACTCGACATCATCCCCTACCGAAAGGGACGCAGATGACCGATACGCCCTCGTACAAACGACGGTGCAAGCGCTTCACGTGGGGATGTTGCTACCTATGAATGGGTGCTCACCATGCTGCGCGCGTGGGGACATTGGCAGATAGTGCCCTGTTGGGGCTTTCGCCCACAGAGGGCAGCATAGCCTTGGAAACAGGTTTGGCAGCGCGGCTGTCTGCTTCCATCGTGCAGGGGCAGATTCCCCACCTCACATTAGGGGGCGCTTGTGGGGCACGCCCGCACGGCGGGGATAGGTTTCTGGGGTGGGGGCTCCCTTGCGCACGAGCACAAGCGTGCGGCGCGCATCCAACCCCGGCACGGCAACATCCACCACCTGCGGCGCATCACCGCCGAGCAGCCTGATGGCGGCCTCGGCCTCGGCAGCTTCCTCTGCGACCGCAGGACCTTTCATCGCGCACCACCAACCGCCCACCCGCACGAACGGCAAGCAGAATTCGGCCAGCACACGCAGCGAAGCGACCGCCCGGGCAACAGCGGCATCGTACGCTTCGCGATGCTCTTGCTCGCGGGCCACCTCTTCGGCTCGTCCCCATACCACCTGGACATTGGAAAGGCCCAAGGCGTGCGCAGTCGCTTCCACAAAGCGCACTTTTTTGCGGGTAGCATCCAGCAGGGTCATACGCCAGGTGGGACGTGCAATTGCCAGCACCAATCCCGGAATGCCGCCCCCCGTCCCGACGTCGATCACGCGGGCATGTGGGGGAAGCAGGGTGTCCAGGTGCGGCACGATGGCCAGGGTATCCCAAAAATGTTTGACGAAGATCTCATCGCGGTCGGTGATCGCCGTCAGGTTCGACCGACGATTGCCCGCGCGCAGGGCGTCGGCATAGGCGTTCAACTGCTGCTCCTGTTCGGGTGTCAGCGGAATGGGCGGTGGTGGGACAGGCATAGGCTTACTCATCATCCAAGGTCAACTCCGGAATGATGGTGTCGTCGGGTCCATCAGCCAGGGGTGTCTGCTGCTCAGCCTCGTCAGACGGCGTTGGTGAGGGGCTTTCCCCTTCCGCCAGTGGTTCGACCACCGGGCGATGCGCGAGATACCAGCGGACCACGTGGGCACAGGCGCGTTCACCACACCATGGCACACGCACCGTTGTTTCAGTCCCCAGACTGGCATGCCGCAGGGTAAAGTGCGCCCCTTGCACACGTGGGGGCAGAGGGGTGCCAGCTTCGACCAGGTGTGCCCCCGCCGGTGTCGCCGCCAGATGCAGGCGGTGCAAGTCGCGCAGGGGGGCGGGTAGATGGGCAAGCGTGCGAGCAGCCACAATGGTCACGACGTGATGCGAAGCGCCTTCGCTGAGCAGCCAATGCAGGGCGTCTTCCCCCCGCGCGCCACTCCGTACAAGGACATCATCCACATCGTCGAGCACGACCAGCACCAGCGGCGGGCGTCCACGCAGCGAGCGTCTACGCAAGCGTTCCACCAGCATGGGCAAGGCTGGGCGTGCCGTCACGTGCCAGACGTGGGGGAAGGCCCGCACCACTTGCAGCGCATCACCCCGCGGCCCATGCAAAAGCGCCATGCGCAGTTCGCGTGGTGGGGTCGAAATGGCTGCCGAAAGGACCAGCAGGCGCAGAAGATTGCTTTTGCCGCTTTCGGTACCGCCGCTGACCAGCAAGCTGGCGTTGTCGGGGTAGTCGAGCGTGAGATGGACGGGGGCATCGTCCTCGCTCACGCCCAACAAGGCGGTGAAGGGCGACAAGGCCGCCACATGCGCCCAAACGTCAGCCAGCGTGAAGCGTCGCAATGGAGCAGGGCGCACAATTTCAAGCACCAGCCAGGGCGGATGAGGGCGCACTCGCATCTGTGCGCCGCCGAATGCACGCGCCACAGCAGGATGCAATCCCACGAAAGCCGACGGGTCGAGTGGTGTGCGCAGGTAGAACCAGTGGGCTTCGCCATGGTCTGCTGTGCGTTCTACTTCCGCGGGCAAGCCAGCGGCATCCAGCAGTGCCTGCACGATCGATTGTTCCTGCGCTAGGTTTCCCCACATAACACTATTCTCGAACAAATGTTCACAATTGTGAAAAGTATACCATGCGGTTTGGTCAGCGTCAAAGACCAAATGGCGGCATCATACATGGCATAGCATCACTGGCGTGTTCGAATGTTTGCCTGAACAAGAAAAATGGCTATACTATCGGCCTGCATGGAGGGATGCCGGAGCCTGGCTGAACGGGACGCACTCGAAATGCGTTGTGGGCATTGCGCCCACCGGGGGTTCAAATCCCTCTCCCTCCGCCTAGCGCGGTCACTTGGCCGCGCTTTTTTTGTTGCTTCTCGATGACTTCATCGTATAATGCCTGCCCATGACAGTGAAAGCAACACTCATCCTCAATCCCATTGCCGGTACAGCGCCGGGCCAGCGTGATGCCCTCCGTCGTGCTGTGGGCTATCTTGTCGAACATGGCTGGCTGGTCACGTGGCGCGAAACCACCCCCGAACGCAATGCGACCGACCTGGCGCGTGAAGCCGTCGCCGAGGGCATCGATGTACTGATTGCCGCTGGCGGCGATGGGACAATCAACGAGGTGATCCAGCCCATTGTGGGGACCAATGTGCGCCTGGGTATTTTCCCTGTTGGGACGGCGAATGTCTTTGCCATGGAAGTGGGCATTGCCACGTCGCTCCCGATGCTGGCGCAGAATCTGGAACATGCTGCCCAGGTGCTGGTGGACGGGGCAACGGCAGCCATCGATGTCGGACGCGCCAATGGCCGCGCGTTCATCATGGTGGCCGGTGTAGGGTTCGATGCCGAAGTGGTACGCTTGGTTGACTTTCACACGAAGCAACGGCTCAAAGGGTTTGCGTACATCTGGGAAGCGTTGCGCCACCTGGCACGTTATCAGGGGCATATCGCTTCCATCACGTTGGACGAGACCACAATGCGCACGCGCCTGGTCATGGCAACGGTGAGCAACGCACGGCTCTACGCGGGGGTGCCACTCGCGCCCAAAGCCCGCTTGACCGATGGGCGGCTCGATGTGACGATTTTTCAGGGGCGTCATTGGGCGGCGTTGCTCTGGGCAGCGCTGCAGACGCCTTTCCGCTGGCGGGCTGGGTTGCCCCCCATCATCCGTCAACAGGTCCAGCGGGTGGTGATCGAGACGATTCCCCCCTTGCCAGTTCAGGTGGATGCTGAAGTGCACGGCACGACGCCGGTGACCATCGAAGTGGTACCGAAAGCGTTGCAGGTGATTCTTCCGCAAGAAACGATTCAAAGATGGACAGAGGTAGAAAGCACGCCATGAACGCACTGCAAACATACCTGAAGAACCCGCTCTACTGGCTCTTGGTGTGTGTGCCGCTCACACTTGTTGCCGAACTGTTGCATCTGGGAGAGGTGGTCATTTTCCTGGTTTCGGTGCTGGGGATTGTGCCCCTGGCCAAACTCATCGGTGACGCCACCGAGGAACTCGCGTTGCACGTGGGGCCACGCCTGGGCGGTTTTCTCAACGCCACATTAGGGAATGCAGCAGAGTTGATTATCACCATTGTGGCCCTACGTGCCGGGCTGATCGAACTCGTGAAAGCCTCGATTACCGGCTCGATTTTGGGCAACCTTTTGCTCATCATGGGGCTTGCGATTGTTCTTGGGGGGCTCAGGCATGGCGTGCAGACATTCGACCGGGTGAATGCAGGGTTGGCAGCCACCCAAATGACGCTAGCGATCATCGCGCTTGCCATTCCGACCTTCTTTGCCCGCGCTATTACCGCCAATGGGGGGGGCCACGACACCGTCGAAGCGCTGAGCGTTGGCGTAGCGATCACCATGCTGGTGGTGTACGCTTTCAGCGTGATTTTTACCTTTCGCCGTGAAAGGACCGAACTCCCCATCCTGGACCCACCCCACCGTCACGAACCGAAGTGGAGCAAGCGCACGGCGCTGGTGGTACTGGGGCTTTCGACAGTTGCAATCGCCTGGCTTTCGGAAGTGCTGGTGGGAGCGGTCGAACCGACGGTCGAAGCCCTGGGGCTCTCGGAGTTCTTCGTGGGGATTATCATCATTCCCATCGTGGGCAATGCAGCCGAACACCTTGTGGCTGTCACCATGGCACAACAAAACAAAATGGAACTGAGCATGTCCATTGCGTTGGGCTCGTCCATGCAGATTGCTTTGCTGGTGGCCCCATTGCTCGTCTTGCTGAGTCTATTCATTGCGCCCGAACCGATGGACCTCGTATTCAACCCATTCGAACTGGAAGCGCTGGGCGCAGCCACGCTGATTGCGGCATTCGTAGCCCTGGATGGTGAAAGCAACTGGATGGAAGGGATCCAGTTATTGGCAGTGTTTATCATTCTAGCAATTGGGTTTTTCTTCTTGCCCTTTTAGAGCGCGACGACGAGAAGAATGTGCGTCAACCCATTGGCGGTTGATTTATATTTCAATAGGTATGAAGACTACCCTGTTAGCCGCAGTCGTTCTCGATCCGCCGAGGATATTTGCCGGATTTCACCAGATGGCCGCCTTGTGCGGCCTTTTTTGTTGGCAGAACGGTGAGTAGTCGGAATCATCGAGCGTCTCGGGATATGGGAGAAAGGACGCACGGAAGGGTGAAGCGCACGAAGGCGCAGAGGGCAGACGGCCAGGGGCAAGCGAGCGTTCAGCCCGCTTGAGGTGATCTCACTTCGAGGATGTGTTGGCCAAAAGCAGCACCCGTGCCCACTCTTCGGGTGTGTTGGCGTTCAAGAAGCTGCGCAAATCGGGGTCGAGGGGGCGTAACACGTCGGCGGGGACACGGACAACGCGCACGTTGTCGAAAAAGGCAACCACGCGCCGCCGCCCCGCCTGCAAAGCCTGCATCACAGCCGGAAGCGCCCCACGCCCATAGATGGCGTGCAATGTTTCGGCGCGGTCGGCTTCGATGACGGGCACCACCACGTCGGCCTCGGGAGCGTAGTCGGCGAGGAAGCGCAAAAGTGCCACGTTCAGGAAGGGCATGTCCGCGGCGACTATGGCCACCCGCTCAGCCCGCGCGGCCTGCAACGCAGCCGCAATACCCGCCAGCGGCCCCTGCCCTGGCCCCCCAACATCTGCGACAAAACGCGCGGGCAGGTGGAGCGGAGCGTATTTCTGCGGCTCGTTGGTCACCACCAGCACATCGTCGGTCAGGGCATGGAGGCGACGCACGACGCGAGCAATCAGCGGTTCGCCATGCAGACGTAACAGCGTTTTGTCGCGCCCCATGCGGCGGCTCTGGCCGCCTGCCAGCACTGCCGCCGAAAGTGATTCACGCGCCACGTAGCACCTCCAACACCGCTTCGCGCGGCACATCGCGCACCACTTCCACCTGCCCCACGTCGCGCGGCAGGATGAAGCGTAATTGCCTGCCACGCTTTTTCTTGTCGAACTGCATCGCCCGCCAGACAGCCTCGGCGTCAGCAGGATAGGTGGTGGGCAGTCCCAGACGCTTCAGCACGCGCGTGATGCGTCTTTCCAGCGATTCATCGGCCATGCCCAGCCGCGCTGCCAGCCGTGCTGCCAGCACCAGCCCCACCGCCACGGCTTCGCCGTGCGCCAGGCTGAAACCGCTCACTGTCTCCAGCGCGTGCCCAAACGTATGCCCCAGGTTGAGCAGCGCCCGCACGCCATGCTCGAAGGGATCTTGCTCGACGATGTTCACTTTCACACGCACCGCCCGCTCCACCAGGGCCGGCCACGCCCATGTGCCCCGTTCGAGCCAATGCAGCAACTCGGGGTCGGCGATGAGGGCGTGTTTGACCACTTCGGCCAAGCCATTACGAATTTCACGCGGCGGCAATGTTTCCAGGAAGGTGGTATCAGCCACAACTAGCAGTGGGTGCTTGAACGCCCCAACGATGTTTTTGGCGCCAGCATGATCGACCCCCACCTTGCCCCCTACACTGGCATCTACCATCGCCAGCAACGAAGTGGGAACCTGCACAAAAGGAATACCGCGCATGTAGGTAGCAGCCACAAAGCCGCCCAAATCCCCAACGACACCCCCGCCCAATGTGACGATGAGCGAGTGCCGATCGTGCCCATCGTGTAGCAGGCGTTCGTAGAGTGTAGCGACCGTCTCAAGTGTCTTGGCCCGCTCACCAGCAGGAATGGTGTACACGTCGGTGGAAACCCCGCCAGCCAGCCATTCGGCACGCAGCGCAGCCGCGTGCAGGGGGGCCACATGCGCATCGGTGATCATCGCAACCCGCTGGAAACGCTCAGCGTCAGGCAGGGCAGTTCGCATATCGGCCACGGCATTGTCGCCGACGAGAATCAGATACGCGCCTGTGGGCGTACGCACGGGCAACCGACGCACCTCGGGCGATGTTCCTGTGGGCGATGCTGACACCAGCAGAGCAAGAATCTCATCGGCGACGTCCGCCGGTGTGTGATTGTCGGTCTCCACGTGGTAAGGCAGGCGGCTATACGCCGTGCACCGTTCACGGTAGAGGGCCTGCACGCGCGCCTGCCAGTCGTCGCCATCGAGCAAGGGGCGACCAGTTTGGGCGCTCAGGCGGGCGAGAATGGTTTCGGGGCGGGCACGTAGCTCGATGACAACCGCACGTGGCATGGCAACACGTTGGGCGCTGGGCGCCAACAACGCCCCGCCTCCCGTGGCGATGACGGCGTTGGGGATCTCCAAGGCACGGCGCAGGGCTTGCTGCTCCAATTGGCGGAAGGCAGCTTCGCCAGACTGGGCGAAGATCTCGGCAATGGGAGAACCCGCCTGCTCCTCGATGCGTGCATCCAGGTCGATGAAAGGTCGGTTCAGCCGCTGGGCAACGAGCGGGGCCACCGTGCTCTTGCCCGTCCCCATGAAGCCCGTGATGACGATGGGCGTTTCAGCGCGCATCGCTTCCCTCCTCGGTGTCGGAAGCGCCTGGGATGAACCAGCGGTACGACGTGCTCCGCACGCCACTCTTCAGCCAAGCTTCTTGTTGACGGCGCATGAGCAGGTAGCGCTCGCGCTGTTCGGCCATGTGGTCGCCGCCCAATTTTTCCAACAACGCTTCGGCTAGCACAAAGGCCAGCATGGCCTCACCCACCACCACCGCGCGAGGCACGGCGGTAAAATCGCTGCGCTCGTAGACCGTCCTTTCGGCTTCGCCCGTGGCGAGATCGACGGACGGCATCCCGCGCAAGATGGTCGAAATGGGCTTCATGGCCACACGCACGACCAGGGGCTCACCCGTGGTAATGCCCCCTTCGGTGCCCCCAGCGCGATTGGTCGGGCGATAGAGGCGCCCCGCTTCATCCAGCAAGAAGGGGTCATGCACTTCGGAACCGCGCTTGCGGGCATTCTCGAAGGCAGGCCCGATTTCGACGCCCTTCATGGCCTGAATGCTGAGCATCGCTTGCGCAATGCGGGCTTCCAGGCGGCGGTCCCACTGCACATGGCTTCCCAAACCGGGCGGTACTCCTAGCGCGACCACCTCGAAAATACCGCCCAAGGTATCTTTGGCCTTGATGGTTTCGCGGATGGCGGCTTCCATCGCTTCGGCAGCAATGGGATCGGGGCAACGCACGTCGTTTTCCTCGGCGCGTGCCCAGCGTTCGGGGTAAGGGGTATCGCCCACGTCGGCTTCGACAGGCCCCAGCGCGACCACATAGCCGCCGATACGAATGCCGAACGCGGCCAGGTAAGCTTTGCAAATCGCGCCGACCGCGACACGCATGGTCGTTTCGCGGGCGCTGGCCCGTTCCAGCGCATAGCGCAGGTCCGGGTAGTTGTACTTCATGCCCGCGGTCAGGTCGGCATGACCAGGGCGAGGGCGCGTGATAGGGGGAATTTCGCGCCCTTCCCAATTGGGCCAATCGTCGTTGTCCACATGCAGGGCAATAGGCGCCCCTGTGGTGACATTGTCGATGACGCCAGACGTGATACGCACGCGGTCTTTTTCGATCTTCATGCGCCCACCACTGCCAAATCCGCGCTGGCGGCGTGCCAAATCGCGATCGATATCGGCCTGCGAGATGGTCAGCCCAGCGGGAATCCCTTCCAGAATCGCCGTCAGACTTGGGCCATGTGATTCACCCGCCGTGAGAAAACGCAGCATGAAAACCCCCTCTTGATTGCGCGTCGATTGGTTTGCGATTTAGCCACGCAGGCGCGTGTAGAGCCAGTAAGCAGCGCGGTTATACACCGCGTCGAACGCGCCCGGATACTTGACGATCTGACCACCAAAGCCCTGCTTGAAGCGAAAGACGCCCCACAAGCCGCCTTCCCCCCACGTTTCGACGGCCCCATCATCCGGTACGTCAGGCGGAATGCCCCAAAAATCGTACCATTCGCACCCGTTGGCTTTCGCCCACTGGATCGCCGCCCACTGCAAGGCATGGTTGGGCATACGGTTGCGCTCACGCGAACTGGATGCGCCATAGAGGTAGTACCCCACACGCCCAAAATGGAAGGCCAGCAAAGCGGCCAGCGGTTCACCTTCGTATTCGGCAATGAAGAGGCGGCTCCGATCGGGTTGAAAGGCACGCCAGGCGTCGCGGTAGTAGGCCATGGGGCGCACGCCAAACCCATCGCGCTCGCCAGTTTCACGCATGAGAGCGTCGTAGATGGCAAAATCCGCCTCGCCACCTTCACGCACCTGCACCCCTTTGCGGGCGCTGAGCCGAATGTTGTAGCGCCACTTTTGCTTCATCTGCGCCAAAATCTCATCCAGTGAAGGGCGTATATCCAGCACGATGGTGGCACGAGGTTGCACATCGGCTATCCCCGGACGAAAGCCAAAGGGGTGCAACAGGGCGGCTGCTTGTTCGCGCGGCATCACCCAAGGCGGTTCGACGGTGAGCACCAACGCCCGTTCGGCACGCGCCAAGGCGTGCAAAGCACCGAAAATGGCGTGCAGCGCCACGTTATCGTCGGCGGAGACCAGTGGGCCGCGTGGCACATAGAGCATGGAGAAGCCCAGCGGCAAGCGTTTCACCAACACCTGCACACCAGCACGTGGCGCTTCGGCATTGGGCCAGAGCAGGCGACGCACCTCCCACCCCCATCGATGCTTGAAACGCGCCCAGGCACTACTTTGCAAGATGTTGGCTTCGGGGTGGGCGGCGGCAAACGCATCCCACTCCGTATCGGAGAGAGAGACCGTTGGCAATGGCATGGTAGTCATGCGCGCGCCTCGTTCCAGACAGCCTGCACGAGGGCCGGCAACACCTGACCAGCAGGCCCACGCAGGACCGCGCTGGCGTGTGGTGTCAGCGGCGTGGTGGCAGGGTTGACTTCGATCACAAATGCCCCATGCGAGCGTGCCTCGAAGGGCAGTGCCGCGGCAGGGTAGACTACGGTGGATGTGCCCACCGAGAAGAAGACGTCGGCCTCGTTGGTAGCCTGTTCGGCAGCGGCCAGCACGTCTGGCGGCAATGTTTCGCCAAACCAGACCACGTCGGGGCGCAGAAACGCCCCACAGTGCGGGCACCGTGGCGGAATGTGCGTATCGTCGGGGGCGGGGGCAACAATGCGCCCTTCGCGCCAACAGCGCGACCGCATGATGTTGCCATGCAGTTCAAGCACATGGCGATTGCCAGCCGCCTGATGCAAGCCATCCACATTCTGGGTGATGAGCGTGAAGCGAGGCGCCAGACGTTCCATCTGCACCAGTGCCAGATGGCCAGGATTGGGGGCGGCTTGACGCACCAGTGAACGGCGCCACTCATACCACTTCCACACCCGCTCGGGGTGGCGTTGAAACGCCTCGGGCGTCGCCAGCTCTTCGGGGCGGTATTGCGCCCACAAGCCAGTTTGGGCTTCGCGAAAGGTGGGGATACCACTTTCGGCAGAGATACCAGCCCCTGTCAACACCACGATGTGCTGCGCATTGCGCACGGCTTCGATAACGGGTTCAGGAATGGAGATGGGTGTCATAGGCACAGTTGCTTCTTGTTTCCAATGCATACGCAACTGTCGATGATAGCAAGGTTTGGCACGACGACAATTGCACGACGCATATCAATGCGGCAGGTGGATTTGCTCTGCGGCCGGCGCTGTTTATAGTCGCAGCCATGCAAGTCGGACACAGATCGGATTATGTCAATTCGATACGACAACGCGGACTGCCACTGATGGCAGCGCTGGGGCTTGGCGTAGGCGAAGCCGCACAGGCGCTTCTGCCCCAGCGCCCCGATGGCGATGCCACGGCACTGGCCGAATTCACCCAACACACAGCGGGCACGTTCTGGCAACAGATGGGGATGCTGAACGTGCGCGAACAGTTTTGGTACGCGCTGGCGGGGGCACTGCTGGCGCTCTGGCTGGTTGACTGGCTGTTGCAAGGCGGATGGCGGCGCTGGCCGCATATCCTGGCGGCGCTAGGCGGCCTGTTGTGGTTGAGCGGCTGGATGTGGAACATGACAGCCGGCTGGCAAGGGCGATTGTTTCTGGCGCCCGAAACGACCATCTCCCTGCCGCGTGGCGGGCATGCCCTTACCTTCGAGCGGTTTCTGACACCACCAGCCCCCGACGGCGAGGGACGTGCGCTGCACCTGCGCGTCCGCTGGGATGGAGAGCCGTTCGAGCTACGCGAACAAGCACCACTCTGGCGCGACGGGTGGCTCGTTCGCCCCCGCTGGTACGGCGCAGTGGTCTGGCTCGGGGAAGATGCACACTACTTCGGGGGGGATGGTGCGCAGTACGTGCGCTTGCCTGATGGCCGCCTGGCAACTGTGCAAGTGGATATCGAAACCCTGAGCACCACCATCAATCCGACAAACCAGGTGCCGCCAGTACGGGCAGCATGGTACGCCGTGCTGGATGCAACCTACATGCCCGGACGCTGGCTGATGTGGGCTGGATGGGCAGGCATGGCAAGCGGTGCTGCCCTGTGGGGTGTGCGTCGCGCGTGGCGCTGGTAGTTGCTTTCTCGGCATGCTTGGGGGATAATGCGGCAGACACATTGCACAGGAGTGAGCATCGTGAAGTTCGAGGAGGAGCGACCTGTCATCGTGGGGGTTGCCGGTGGCAGTGGGAGCGGCAAAACCACTGTCAGTCGCGCCATTCTGGAACGGGTAGGGGCTGAGCGCATCGCCTACATTCAGCACGACAGCTACTATCGCGACATGAGCCACCTCCCCCCACACGAACGGGCACGTATCAACTACGACCACCCCGATTCGCTCGAAACGGCGCTGCTCGTGGCACACTTGCGCATGTTGCAGGCGGGGCAACCCGTCGAAGTCCCCATGTACGATTTTGCGACCCATGCCCGCCTGCCAGAAACACGCCACATCGAACCGCGCCCCGTGATTCTGGTGGAAGGTATTCTCGTCTTCGCCGAACCGGATTTGCGTGCGCTCTTCGATGTCAAAATCTTCGTAGACACCGACGCCGACATCCGCTTCATCCGCCGTCTGGAACGTGATACCCGCGAGCGTGGTCGCAGCATGCAAAGCGTCATCGAGCAGTATCTGACCACAGTACGTCCTATGCACGAGGAATTTGTCGAACCGAGCAAACGATACGCCGACATCATCATTCCACGTGGTGGACACAATCGCGTGGCGCTCGACATGGTCGCATCACGTATTCTGTCGCTGCTCGAAGCCGCCGAGCGTCGGGCGTAGCAAGTGGAAACCAAAGCCGAAAGGAGCACCGATGCGCATTGCCATCGATGGCACACCCATTCAACAAACCGACCCACCAGGCGTCAGCCGCTATACGTACAATCTCATCGAAGCCCTGGCGAAAACGGTGTTGACCGACGATGAAATGGTCGTTTTCTACGACCCTGGCAAAGCCACGGGGCAACAACGCATCGAAGACTTGACCGAACTTCCCCAGGTCATGTTGCGCCCCATCAGTGGGACTGGTGGCGTGCGAGGGGCATTTTCGGCACTCAATACGCTGCGCCAGCTCAACGTGGATGTTTTCCACTCGCCGTATGCACTTTCACACCTTCTCACCAACGTCCCCTCGGTCATCACCCTGCACGAATTGTCCGAATTCGAGCCTGCGCTGAGCAAAGGGGTGCGTCGCCGTCTTTCGCAGCTGACGCTGAGCGCCGAAATGAACTTGCTGCGCCGTGCCGGGGCTGTGATTTGTGTCTCGCATGCTGTGCGGCACCGCCTGCTCGACAACGTCGATCTCGACCCCGACAACGTCCATGTCGTCTACAACGGGGTCGATCATCGGCGCTTCCATCCCCGCTACCGCCCCGAAGCCCGCAAACGTGCCGCGCTGATGTTGGGCATCGAGCCGCCCTACGTGCTGGCGCTCGCCTCGTCCGACCCTCGCAAGAACACAGCGGGTGTGTTGCGTGCCTACGCCCGTCTGCCACGCGAAGGCTTGCCCAAGCTGGTGCTGGCAGGGGCAGGTGAGTGGGGGCGCAGCCCGCTCTACAAACTGGTCGAAGAGTTGCACCTCGAAGAGATGGTGCGCTTCACAGGCTACGTTCCCGACGCGATTTTACCCGACCTGTACAGCGGCGCACGGCTTTTCGTCTTCCCAAGCCTTTACGAGGGCTTTGGCCTGCCCGTGTTGGAAGCGCTGGCCTGTGCCACGCCCGTGGTCACATCCAACCGCGGTGGGATCCCCGAAGTAGCGGGCGATGCCGCCGTGCTGGTAGACCCCGACGACCTGGATGCCCTGGCAAGCGCGATGGAAAAAGTGTTGGCGGATAAAGCGTGGCGCGATGAATTGCGGTTGCGCGGGCCCGGGCAAGCGGCGCAGTTTTCATGGGAACGAACAGCCCGTGAAACACGCGATGTGTATGCCACGATTGTCGGTGAACCACTGGAACGCTGGTAAATTCCCAACCCGAATGTGAATCAACAATTGAGGAGGATCAACGATGATCGTAGGAGTGCCAAAGGAAATCAAGGACAATGAGTACCGCGTCGGACTGACGCCCGCCTCGGTGCGCCAGCTGGTGGATGCGGGGCATACCGTGCTTGTAGAAACAAGCGCCGGCGAAGGCAGCGGCTTTGCCGACGGCGATTACCGCGCCGCAGGTGCCACGATTGTGCCCTCGGCGGCCGACGCCTGGGGGGCAGAAATGGTCGTCAAAGTCAAAGAACCGCTGCCGCAAGAATACGACTTCCTGCGCCCCGACCTGCTGCTCTTCACCTATCTACACCTTGCCGCCGACGAGCAGCTCACGCTCGCCATGCGCGAGCGCGGCGTGATTGGGATTGCCTACGAAACGGTCGAACTGCCTGATGGCCGCCTGCCTCTGTTGACCCCCATGAGCGAAGTGGCTGGCCGCATGGCAGTGCAAGTAGGCGCATACTACCTGGAAAAAATGAACGGTGGGCGCGGCAAACTGCTCGGCGGTGTCCCGGGTGTACGCCCCGCAACCGTCGTCATCATTGGTGGTGGTGTTGTGGGCACAAACGCCGCCAAAATTGCCCTGGGCATGGGGGCGAATGTCGTCATTCTCGACATCAACGTAGACCGGTTGCGCTACCTGGAAGAAATTTTTGGCGGCCGCCTGACAACCATCGCCTCGAACACGCACAACATCGCCGAAGCCGTCAAACGCGCCGACTTGCTGATTGGGGCTGTGCTGGTGAAGGGCGCCAAAGCCCCCAAACTCGTCACACGCGAGATGGTCAGCACCATGAAACCGGGGTCGGTCATCGTGGATGTGGCGGTCGATCAGGGAGGCTGTATCGAAACCACACACCCCACCACACATTCCAACCCCACCTTCTTCGTGGATGGTGTGCTGCATTACTGCGTTGCCAACATGCCCGGCGCGGTCCCGCGCACCAGCACCTACGCGCTCAACAACGCCACCTTGCCCTACACCCTGAAACTTGCTACCCACGGCCTCGATGCTCTCCGCCACGACCCTGCGCTGGCAAAGGGGGTCAACGTCTTCAAAGGGCATATCACCTATCCAGCAGTGGCCGAAGCCTTTGGCTTACCATACACGCCACTCGAAACCCTGCTCATTCCCGAAGTGGTTGACTGAACTTGTGACATGGAGTACAATGCCAACGTGTTCGGCAACGTCAGCGAATGAAACAGCAAGGAGGATTCGACCATGGCCTATGTGATTTGTGAACCGTGCGTGGGTGTGAAAGACGCCGCGTGTGTCGAAGTCTGCCCGGTGGACTGCATTTACGAAGGGCCGGATCAATACTACATCCACCCCGAAGAATGCATCGACTGTGGTGCTTGCGCGCCTGAGTGCCCCGTCGAAGCCATTTTCGAAGACGTCGAAGTGCCGGAACAGTGGAAGTCCTACATCCAAAAGAATGCCGACTTCTTCAAATAATCGTTTTTGGCTGTCGAAAAGCCGCTCCGGTGTGGGGCGGCTTTTTTTGTTGCCTGGCGATTTTTCCCAAAATGCACATCACAACCACACCACAGGAGCATGTCCAATGACCACATCACGCATCGGCTTCGTTTCGACCCGCCTGCATGGGACAGATGGCGTGTCGCTGGAAGTACGCAAATGGGTCGCCGTGTTGCGCGAAATGGGGCACGACTGCTTTTTCTTCGCGGGGCAATCCGAATGGCCCGATGAAGTCTCGTTCATCGTGCCGGAAGCGCACTTCATGCACCCCGCTATTGCCGCCATCGACAGCGACCTGTTCGATGACGAACGTCGCTCACCCGCCATCAGCGAACGTGTGCGCACATTTGCCAGCCATCTCAAAGCAGCCCTCTACTCGTTCGTCGAACGGTTCGATATTGACCTGTTGATTGCTGAAAACGCCCTCTCGTTGCCAATGAATGTTCCACTTGGCGTGGCGCTCACCGAGTTCATTGCCGAAACCGCCATCCCGACCATCGCACACCACCACGACTTTTGGTGGGAGCGCGAACGGTACGCCCTTTCCGCTGCCGACGATTATCTGCGTGGAGCTTTTCCCCCCGTTTTGCAGCCGGTGTACCACGTGGTCATCAACTCCTATGCTCGCGAGCAACTGGCATTGCGAACGGGGGCTTCGTCGATGGTCATTCCAAACGTGATGGACTTCGACACACCACCGCCGCCCCCCGATGCCTATGCGGCTGATATTCGCACATCGCTCGGCATTCCCGATGATGCGTTCTTCATTTTGCAGCCCACGCGCATTGTGCCCCGCAAACGTATCGAACAATCGATCGAGATCGTGGCACGTCTACAACGCATGGGGGTTCCAGCCGTGTTGGTGGTTTCACACGCCTCGGGCGATGAGGGGCACGCCTATGCGGCCTATCTGCGTGAATATGCTGCCCTGCTTGGGGTCTCGATCATCTATGCCGCCGACCGCATCGCCCCTCGGCGGGGACGCACCGCCGAGGGGGTCAAAGTGTACAGCCTGCGCGATGTCTATCAGGCGGCAGACCTGGTCACCTACCCTTCGGCAATCGAAGGGTTTGGCAACGCGTTTCTGGAAGCCATCTACTACCGCCGCCCCATCTTGATGAACCGCTACGAAATTTACAAAACCGATATTGGCCCCAAAGGGTTCCGCGTCATTCATTTCGATGGGTTTGTGCAACAAGAATGCCTGGAACGCGCCCGCGCCGTTTTGTACAATCCCGCCCTGGCGGAAGAGGATATCGCGCACAATTACGAACTGGGGCGACGCTTCTACTCGTTCCGTGTGCTGCGCCATGCGTTGCAAATGGTGCTCAACACCTGTTGCGGCCATCTGCTGGAACACCGTTTGCCCACCATCAGCGAGCACGAAGCCCCTGATGCAGCGCCTCGCGCACACGGCGCGGATGATTAGCCAGAAGCGCATCCACGTGCAGGCGCAGATACCAGCGTACGCGCGGTTCGGGGTTGGGGTCGAGCGGGCAGACGATTTTGCCCATGGCATGCGCCCACTTTACATAGAGCGGGTTGAGGAGCAACAGCGGCCAAAAGGGGCCCAACAAAGGCGCTTTCACGGGGAATGGGTTGTGAAGGGTGATGTAGCCCACTGGAATGTCGGGGCATATCGCGTGGACTGTGCGCACATGTTCCAGGTGGAAGGAAGCAATGGCGGTGCGCTCCAGCATGTCGTAGGCTTCCAGAATGCGTACTAGGCGACGGGCATACGCGCGATCACGAAAGAGGGGATCTTTGAGTTCGAGGAGAAGCGGCACACGCGCCTGCGTCAGTTCCAGCAGTTCGATGAGAGTGGGGATGCGCTCAGCGGTGAAGCCTTGCCCACCAAGCCCCCGAATGGGAATGCGCTTCAATTCACGCAAAGGCAGATCGCGGACATAGCCATGCCCCGCCGTGGTACGCTCCAACGTTTCGTCGTGGTGGAGCACAATTTCGTCGTCGGCAGAGAAGCGCAAGTCGGTTTCGATGGCGTCGGCACCATCTGCCAGCGCACGGGCAAAAGCGGCGAGGGTGTTTTCGGGTTCCAGCGCCGAAGCGCCACGATGCGCCACGATGAACGGTATCCCACGGCGCTGGCGTTCAGCCTGAAAATCAGCCCATGTGAGTGCTGTTGGTGTCGTTGCCATGTTGCCTGTCTCCCCCCACGAGTGTGTATGGTGTGTGTGTGAGCTGACGTGACGCGGCACGGTCGAGCAACCAGGTCAGGTCGCCGTCGCGTGGGTGGATGAGCATAGCGGGAAAGGTTTTGGGCGCAAATGTCCCTTCGAGTACGCGGGCAACAGAAGCGGCTTTGGCGCTGCCTTTCACCAGAAAGAGCAGATGGCCAGCGTGGTTGAGAGCTGGCACGGTGAGCGTTAGCCGCCAGGTGTTCAACTTGGGCACGAAGAGCGCCCGCACAGGCCATTCCCATTCACATAAAACCTCGGTGTGGGGAAACAGCGATGCCGTATGCCCATCATCGCCCATCCCCAGCAGCACCAGGTCGAAGCGTGGCCATTCGCCCCATGTCAACCCGAAATGCCTGCGCAACGTTTCGGCGTATGTGGCGGCGGCCATATCGGGGGGGGCTTCGCCCGCCATGCGGTGGATGTTCGTGGTGGGGATGGGCAAGTGCGCCAGTAAGGTTTCATGCGCCATGCGATAGTTGCTCTCGGGATGGTCGGGGGGGACGGTGCGCTCGTCGCCCCAGAAGAAATGCACGCGCGCCCAATCCACGCGGTCGCGCCAGGGAGGTATGGCAAGCAGACGGTAAACGTCGCGCGGGGTCGAACCACCTGCCAACACGAGTGAACACGTCTCGCGTTCCGCCAGCGCGTCCGCAAGCCGTCGCACGATGGTGTCGGCAGCCACTTCTGCCCACTGTTCCGCTACGATGACGTGAACATTCCCCATAGCATCGTCTCCGATTACAAAACCATGAGTTTCCACGCATGCCCGTTGCGAGCCAGCAGCTCATCGGCTTCGGGTGGGCCCCAGGTACCCGCAGCGTAATTGGGAAAGGCGGGTGGCGGAAGCCGCTGCCAGGCATCCAGCACGGGGGTGAAGAGCGCCCATGACGCCTCGGTTTCATCGGCACGGATGAAGAGCGTCGCATCGCCCAGCCAGGCATCCAGCAAGAGGCGTTCGTAGGCTTCGGGAATGGCG
This sequence comes from Ardenticatena sp., assembly GCA_015487975.1. Classification (GTDB taxonomy): domain Bacteria; phylum Chloroflexota; class Anaerolineae; order Ardenticatenales; family Ardenticatenaceae; genus Ardenticatena. The sequence continues at coordinate 14,867 of WFOS01000103.1, read as the reverse complement.
AATTCAAAACTCCCGTGGTAGCAAAAATCCATCATCACCGATTCCAGGCGCATGGTCGCCCCTGGAATTTTGATGTTGACGCTGAGCGACAAGCCTTCGTGGGGTTGAATTTGCAAGTAGAGCACGTTCTGTTCCATCTTGCGGCGGCGCTGGTCATCGAAGAGCAAGAGCGGTGGTCGGCGGAAAATGACAGCAATTTCGGAGACTTTGCGTGGCAGGCGTTTGCCCGTGCGCAGGTAGAACGGGATGCCAGCCCAACGCCAGTTATCGATTTCGAGCTGCAAGGCCACGTAGGTTTCGGTGGTGCTGTTGGGGGCAACGCCTTCTTCCTCGCGGTAGCCACGCACAGGGCGCTCGTTCACTACCCCAGGCCCATACTGACCACGCACAATACGTGTGCGAATTGTTTCGTCGTCGAAGGGGCGAACAGCACGCAGGACTTTGACTTTCTCGTTGCGTACCGCTTCGGCGTCAAACGATGCGGGCGGCTCCATGGCAATCAGTGTTACCAGTTGCATGAGATGGTTCTGCACCATGTCGCGCAACGCTCCCACGCGGTCGTAGTAGCCAGCCCGACCTTCGACACCGATGGATTCGGCGACCGTAATTTGCACCTGTTCGATGTGATTGCGATTCCAGATAGGTTCGAACAAGCTGTTGGCGAATCGGAACGCCAACAGGTTCTGAACGGCTTCTTTGCCCAGGTAGTGATCGATGCGGTAAATCTGGCTTTCATCGAACACGTGCTGAATACGGGTATTGAGGGCGCGAGCACTGGCCAGGTCGGTGCCAAATGGTTTTTCGATGACGATGCGTACCCACGCGCTTTCGTGCAGGGGATGGTTTAGCCCCACCGCCCCCAGCGATTCGACGATAGGGACGAAGGCTTGCGGCGGTGTTGCGGCATAAAAGAGCCGATTTCCAGCCGTGTGCGCAGATTCATCGAGTGCGGTCAGTCGCTCGTGCAGGCGGTGGTAATCGTCCAGATTGTCGTAGCCTTGCGCCTTCAAGTAGAAGAGGTGGGCCGCAAATGCGTCCCAGCGAGCCGTCTCGAGCGGGATACGTCCAAATGCAGCCACGGCGTCGCGCATGGTGGCGCGAAACGTGTCGTCATCCCAATCGCGGCGCGAAAAGCCGACGATGGCAAACTGTTGCGGCAAGAGCCCATGCGCGTACAGCGCATAGAGCGCTGGCATGAGTTTGCGGCGGGTCAAGTCGCCCGAGGCGCCAAAGATGACAAGTGCGGCGGGTGCTGGATGTCCAGCAACGAATGCAGGTGTAGGGGAGTTCATTCGAACCATCCTGTGTGTTGGTTGCTGATACGTGTCAGACGCACGAGCACCGTTTCGGCTTACGGGGCACGCAAAGGGAAAGCATAAACCCCGTGCGTCGTCAGCACGTAAACCAGCCCACTCGTTTCGTCGGCGGCGACATCGACGATGGTGCCCCATTCGCTGGTGCTGGTGTACTGGGCGAATAGCCTGCCTTGTTTGTCGAACACCAGCACACGGTCGGGCGTCGCCAGGTAGAGATAGGTCATGGGGCTGTCGGGCGCGAGTTCATCGGTGAAGAGCGCCACAGCGTTTTCGAGTGGCGGCGAAACATCTTCCAGCACGAAGGGGCGTACCGCGCCCGCTGTCATTTTGACGACCGTGCCATCGGCTTCCAGGAAGTAGATATCGCCATCGATGGCAAAATCCACGGGCGTGGTGAGTTGCGCCTGGGCTTCGGCTTCGCCCCACGTGATGGGGGGTGTGGTGTATGTGCCAACGGTATCGGGCACGTACTTCCAGACCTGTTTGGCAGCGCGGTCGAGCAAATAGAGGTTGCCCTGGTAGTGCCCCAACGCCACGATGTCGCCCTGGGCAGGCAGGAAGAAGGGCACCAGGCGCACCACGTCTGAGGGCAGGTATTCGTACAGATCGGTTTCGCCAAGTGCCAGCAAGGCTTCGAGTGTGCGCGAACCGCCTGACGGCATCCATGTCATCAGGCGCAGTGGCTGCCGCACGGGTGCAATCTCTGGTCCCAGAGTGGGGGGAAGACGGTCGAGCGCGCCGGCGGGGGGCTGGGTGGCATCGAACGCAAAAATGCGCCCCTCGGCACGGTCGAGCACGTATACCACAGACCCACGCACAACCAGTTCGCCAGGGGCGATAGAAGCCCCGAACGTCGCCAGCGGCTGTGGATCGACGCGCACACTCCGTAAGACACGCGCTTCGATCTGCGCAAGTCGGGCTTCCAACAAGGTAACTTCTTTGGCCTTGGGGCGCATATCGGCGGCTTCATCCAGGGCGAGGCGAGCTTGCAAAATGGCTTGGCGGGCACCTTCACGGTCGCCAGCAAGATCGAGCTGTTCGGCCAGTGCGATTTGCGTATCGGCGGCGACCAGCGTTTCTTCCCATGTTTGTGAGTTGACGGCACCAGAACGCCAGAAGAAGAAAAGGGCCATCAGAATGACAACCACAGGCACCACGATCGAAGCCGTGGGGTAGAAATGCCGCCCCTGTTGGTCGGGAGGTTGGGTTGTCGAACGGCGTTGGCGCGGCGGAGCAGGTTTGACCCCAGGCAAAACATTGCGGGCAGTGCCGACGATTTGATACCAGAACCAGCCCAAGGCATCCCACAGGCTGAGTGCCGCGGCATCGAAGAAGGGCACCAGCCGCTTCCAAAGCGGGGGAACAATCGAGGCATAAAGCGCCAGCAGCCATTCAATCGCATGCAGGAGAAGTGCCAGCAACATGAGCAAAAACGCCCCAAACAGATAGAAGAGCCGCGCCACACGTTCGGTGGCAAATGCTTCGGTGCGGGCAACATCCGCCAGATGGACGGTGCGACGCCCCCACGAATCCACGTGCGCCAGCAGGCGTTCCAGCAGGCTGGTGGCAGGGCGTGGCACCAGCGGGGCGCGTTCGTGCGCTGGGGGGGCATCGTCTTCATCCAGGGTGGCAGGGCGTGGGCGCGGGCGTGGTTGAGGCATAGTCACCGAGGCCCGATGAGCATGTGCGACCGTGCGTGGCCTGGTGGTCTGGGTGGCAGGTTCGTGCGCCATCGTGGCCGAGGAAGGCGCAGACGGCGATGGTGTGGCAACCGCGGGCTTGCTGCGCGTGGGTGATGCCGGCGTGGGTGGGGCGCTATGGGGCTGTACCTGGACGATGAGTGCCGAATAGTCGTTTTCACCGACCACGTCGGTCAACGCATCGCCGATATCGTAGGCGTCGGCCTGTTGCAAGATATTGCGCACACGCTCATGCGCCACCAGCGATGGTAGGTGCGAGGCGCTCAGCACGAACACGTCGCCTGGTTGCAGGTGAAAGCGGGCAAAACGCACATGAACGCGGCGCTGCTCGCCCAGGGGGCGCAAGGTTTCGCGGTTGGTATCGTTTACGTCCGCTGGGTCGGTGGTTTTGGGAAAGCGTGTCGCTTTCGCACCACGTGCCACATAGGTCAAGGCAGGGCCAGCCTGCGCGAGATAGAGCGTATCCCCCTTGACGAGCGCCATGTTGACCCCAGCCCACATACGATCTTCGGGGGGCAGATCTTCGTTTTCGAACACGAGGGCGCGGTTGGCATCTTCGGCGGCTTTTTGCAAGGCGCGAGTTTCGCCCCCTTTGGCAAGTGTAAACCCTTGAATGGCGGTTTGCACCAGGAGCGCCGACACGTCGTCCCACATTTCGACAGGTGCAGAAAGTTCGACGAGGACAAAGAACGTTGTCTCATCGTCGATGTCGAGGCGCCCCATTTCCGGTGGCGTCGAACGGCGGTCGCCTTCGATAATACTCAACTCGACAGCATCGAGGTCGAACAGTCGGCTCATGCCTTGCCCCCTGACTGTGTGTCAGGCTTCTTCTTCCTGAAACAGCTCTTCGGCGTACTGCAACAGGCGCTCGCTTTCCTCGCGCGTATATTTTTGGGCTTCGAAGTAGCGACGAAGGGCGTCGCGGGGGTCGAGGTCGGCGATGGTAGCAGCATCTCCCAGTCGTAGGCGATTGGTGCGTTCGGCTTCAAACCGCAGGGCGGCCACATACGCGGCATCTTTCAGCCAGGTGCGAATGTCACGTTCGATGAGCAGGCTTGCCTGTTCAGGTGTGCAGTGCACCACCACTTTGACGATGGCATCGGCGATATCGTAGGTAGCCAGCGCCGATTGGATGGCGAGCATGGGGTCGGGCTCAGCCCGCACGTCCAACGTTATCTCCATGAGGCGGCGGGTGGGCGTTTCCACAAAATGCCAGGTTGGTGGCTTACCACGCTCGATCTCCACCACCACGAAGCCTTTGGGGTCGTTGCGCTCGCCGAAGTCGATGCGTTCGATGCTGCCAGCGTAGATCATCAAGGGGCGCTGTGCAACCACTTGATGCTTGTGAATGTGCCCGAGTGCCACATAGTCGAACACCTCTTGCGCCAGCACCGATTTGGGGATGGTCAGGTCACTCCCGAGCATGACACTACGCTCTGCCCCCCATTCTGCGCCTTCGACCGTCAGGTGCGCGGCGAGGATAGCGGGCTCGTCAGGGTTGACCTGGTTGGCGAGCATGTACACCAGTTGTTCCAGGCGGTCGCGAATAAGGCGGTCGATCTCCTCTGGGCTCAACCCATGGGTTTCTTCTCTGGCAAGAAACCGGCTGCGTGTCAGCCAGGGAAGCGCCACAACCTGCACAGAGCCGTGGGCTGTGTTGATATAGTGAAGCCCTGGTTTCGCACCCACATAGATGCGATCTAGCCCAAGCGTATCGTAAATGTCGAGGCTATGCGCGCGGGTAGGCGAGTTGGGCATGTCGTGATTGCCCACCAGCAAGAAGACTGGCTTGTCGGCTTCGATGAGGCGGCGGATACGGCGGGCAAATTCGCGCTGGTGGGTGGGTGAGGGATCGCGGTTTTTGAACGCGTCGCCTGTAAAGAGCACGAGGTCAACGTCGTTGTCGAGCGCGTACTCGACGACAAAGTCGAAGGCTCGCAGGAAATCTTCCAGGCGCGTGCTCAAACCGGTTTCGGGATTGAGGCGACCGTAGTTTTCAGTCCCAATATGCAGGTCGGAAAAATGCAGAATGCGTGGCATGCGACTGCTCCTGGGCTTGGTTGTGGCTCTGCTTGATTATACGACAGGTGCAACACGCCGAAAAACCTTTTTTCAATGCACCTTCACAATTGTAGAACATGCGTTCTGGTAAGAGTATACAACAGTCGTGCACAGAGTGCAACTCCTTCTGGGGCAAGCAGACAGCTGCCTAGCAACTCATATGGCAGTCAGCGCTGGGGAAGCATGAAGCCAGCACGAAGGACGACAGCGCACTGGGGCTCATACGTCGATTCGCCAGATATGCGTCGCATATTGCGCGAGCGCCGATTGTCGTTGCCGGAGTGCCTCGGGGGTCCATTCTTCCAGGTCGGCGAGCGCGCGTGTCAACGAGAACCGACTTCGTCGGTAGAGAGCGCGTTTTTCGGAAAAAGATTTGTTGGCTGCTTCTCGATTCAGCGTGTCTTCCAGCAGCGTCAAGTTTCCGAGGCGATAGAGCCAGGTGGCATGATCGGGAAACGCTTCTTGCCAGTCTGGTAACGGTTGTCGGGGAAGAATGTGTTCGATTGTAATCGTCGAATCGTTGATGGCATGTATCACCTCGGGGCTGTAGAAGCGCGTATGGTCGGGATGCTGCACCCATTCCTCTAACATGAGCAGGATGTATTTGACCAAGCGCTTGTAGCGCCTTGTGGGGATGGCAATGTTGGTAAACGACTGTTCGAACTCGTTATCGGGGAGGTAGGCGGCGCGCAAAGCGCGTCGGACGTCGCCTTCGGAATCGATCGTGCGAGCATGAATGGCATATGCAGTCGAAGCGTACAAGCGTTCGAGTTGATTGGGGTTGCGTTTGCCTATGATGCTATAGCGGAAGGTGATGACGACAACATCACGCAGGAGCTGTCGAAAGAAACGATCTCGAAGCAAATTGCGTTGGGTGGCATCATATACAGCAAAAAGAAGAGGAATGTGTTGCCGCACGCTGAAGAGCTTCAACAGTGATAAGAGATGACGAATATCTTGGTGATCTGGCCAGATGTTCCAAAAATCGCTTTCTGGTGAGTGCAATGCGAGAAACACATCTGCTTTATCACGTACATCTTCGATGAATGTTTGTGCTCGTTCACGATTCGTGATCTCCGATTTGATGTAATGGAAGAGCCGCTCGGTACGAATGATGGTAGGTGATGTTGCATTGACATAGGCGCGTAAGAAAGGAATAAACGCTCGGACGCCTAGCGATTCGATCACTTCGTCCCATACACTCATGAGATCGACGATGTCTTGTTGGGGGACACCTTCTCTATCCAGAAGCGCAAAAAGATAATTTTTGATCAAATCACTCGGAGCGAGTTCGACACCCCGAGCGTTCAATGTCTCGAAAATCAAGTAGGCATTCGCATCATCGGCAACCAAAATGCGTGTAAAAAGCAATTTTTGCGAAACGGTTTGGTCGATGAAACGCGCAAGATCCTCTGGTGTATGGAATCCTTCTTTTTCATCTTGTAGTTTTCGGACAAAAAATCGATACGCGCCATACAATTGTCTGTGGGATTCAGGGGACGGGCTTCTGACACGCCGTTCTCGATACCGATCGCTGATCAATTCCCTGAAAAAGCGTTTGTCGGTGCGATTGAGGGTGAGGCGAGGACGATACAAGAGTGCCATTGGTTCTTTTTCACCGATGAAACGACGCCGAAAGATCTCAGCGCGTTCGCGATTGGCCTGGACGATCGCTTCTTCATCAGATTCACGCGCCCATTGCTCGAAGCGATGAATTGCTGCCAAGACAAGCAAGACGATCGTGGCGAGCCGTTGTTGCCCATCGATGATGACGAAGTGATCAGGTGTATCCTGATTGCTTTGAAAAAGAAGAGGCCCCATGTAGTGAAGATCATCTTGCCCAGTTTGCAAGTACATCAAATCTTCCCAGAGTATTTCCCATTCCTCTTCCGTCCATGCATACTGACGCTGGAATGGCGGGACTTCGTACTCTTTTCCATTGGCGAAAATATCCGCAGTACGGACGGTTGTGGTCTCGAATGGAATGCGCATGGCTTTCCTCGATATTCGGCATATTCCCGCTGGATGCCAAAAAGCATAGCATAAGGGACATTTCACGCCAATCACCTTCATGTGTCATTCTTGCGTGTCTTTTTGCTGCATTACAAGCAATTGACGCGCCTGCCCCTCCCTTGCTAGAATAGGCACGCCACGCACAATCCGCTGTCTCCAAACACCAACCAACTGTCTGTCCAACTGAATCCGGCAAAGGAGGCCCAAGCATGATTTACCGAAGTCCGTACCCGGATGTGCAAATCCCCGAAACACCGCTGACCCCCTTTGTGTTGCGCAAAGCACAAGAGCTGGCCACCAAACCTGCCCTGATCGACGGCCCAACCGGGCGTACGCTAACCTATGCCCAATTGGCTGGCGCCATTCGCGTGGTCGCGTCTAGCTTGCACAAGCGCGGGTTCGGCAAAGGCGATGTCTTTGCCATTTACAGCCCCAACCTGCCTGAATATGCGATTGCCTTCCACGCGATCGCCTTGCTGGGTGGGATTGTGACCACGGCGAACCCGCTCTACACGGCTGCCGAGCTGGCGCACCAGTTGAAAGATGCCAACGCCAAATACCTGCTGACGATTCCGCTCTTCCTTGAAAACGCTAAAGAGGCGGCGGCGGAAGCCGGCATCGAAGACGTGTTTGTGTTTGGTGAAGCCGAAGGGGCCACCCCCTTTGCCAGCCTTCTCCAAGGGGATGGCGTTGTCCCCGATGTGGAGATCAACCCGCGTGAAGATGTGGTGGCACTGCCCTACTCCAGTGGGACAACGGGGCTGCCCAAAGGAGTGATGCTGACACACTTCAACCTGGTGGCCAACATTCGTCAGACCGAGGGCATCGAGGATATCCGCGACACAGATGTCCTCGTCGGTGTGCTGCCTTTCTATCACATTTACGGGATGATGGTCATCCTGAACGCCAGCCTCTACCATGGCGCGACGGTTGTCACGATGCCACGTTTCGATTTAGAAATGTTCCTTGAGCTCATTCAGAAGTACAAGATTTCGCGCATGCACCTCGTGCCGCCCATTTTGCTGGCGCTTGCCAAGCACCCCGCGGTGGACAAGTACGATCTTTCGTCGGTGCGCATGATCATTTCGGGCGCTGCGCCGCTGGGTGAAGAACTGGCCACGGCCGTGCGTGAACGCCTGGGCTGCCTCGTCAAACAAGGGTACGGAATGACCGAAACCAGCCCGGTCACGCACGTCAATCCTGATGACCCCGACAAAATCAAAGTGGCCTCCGTTGGGCCGCTCGTTCCCAACACCGAAGCCCGCATTGTGGACCCCGCTACGGGCAACGACCTGGGGGCGAATGAACGGGGTGAGCTCTGGATACGTGGCCCGCAAGTGATGAAAGGCTACCTGAACCGGCCGGATGCCACGGCACAAACGATCGATAGCGAAGGCTGGCTGCACACAGGAGACGTCGCCTACGTGGACGAAGAGGGGTACTTCTACGTGGTAGACCGCGTGAAGGAACTCATCAAGTACAAAGGCTACCAGGTGGCACCGGCGGAACTCGAAGCGGTTCTGCTTTCACATCCAGCGGTCGCCGATGCAGCAGTCATTCCCGTGCCGAATGAGGAAGCGGGCGAAATTCCCAAAGCCTTCATCGTCAAGAAAGCCGACGTGACGGCCGAGGAAATCATGGCATATGTCGCCAAACACGTTGCGCCCTACAAGAAAGTGCGCGAGGTGGAATTCGTCGAAAGCATTCCCAAGTCGCCCTCTGGCAAGATTTTGCGGCGGGTACTTGTGGAACAAGAACGCATGAAACGCGAACAATAGCCAGTGGGACGCAGAAAGAAGGCGCGGTGCGAATGCCGCGCCTTCTTCTTTCGCTTCGTCTCGATGGACACGTGCCGTCAGCCCATCGTCTGGATATGTTCGGGCGTTATGCGAACGATAATGCGCCGTTCACCAGCACGCCACGGATAGTGCTCTTGTCCCAGGTATTTTTGCGCCAGCCGATCAATGTGCTCATCCGCTCCTTCCTCGCCGAGCGTTACAGGCCCCCGAATGTGCACGTAGCGGTAGGGATTGTTGGGATCGACAATGGCAATGGCCGCATAGGGGCGAGCACGCAAGTTGCGCTCTTTCACACGCCCGACGGCGGTATTCACACGAATGATATCGCCTTCGGTATCGAACCAGACGGGCGTCACCTGCGGTGTACCATCATCCATCACTGTTGCCAGAAACGCTCATGCCTGCGTTTCACCCTCGAACAGGTCGGCATAGTCACTCGGTAGACGCACCATTCTTCCCTCCCTTGGGCTTTGCTGTTTTCTATCGATAATGGAAAGACGAACCCATTTGGTGCGAAAAGCAATCGGCATCTGTATCCTCACTCAAGAAGGAGTTGACGATGAAAGCGCTCTTTTTGTGCACCAGCCTTGCGGCAACGATGCTCGCCCTGGTGTTCGTCCAGAGACCACAGCCAGGCCACGCGACCATCAACAGTCCCTTTACCCTGACCGAAGTCGTAAGCGGTTTTTGGCGCATCGCCGATATTGCTGCCACAGGGGTCCCCACAGACACACGCCTATTCGTGGTGGAACAAGCAGGCCGCATCCATGTCGTCGAAAACGGCAGCGTGCTGACGCCTCCCTTCCTTGATATCAGCACGCTGGTTGATGCCGATGGGAACGAACAAGGCTTGTTGGGGTTGGTTTTCGATCCACAATACGCCCACAATCGCTTCTTTTACATCAACTACACGGCGCAACCTGATGGACGGACGGTGGTCGTCCGGTACCAGACCCGCGCCGATGATCCGAACCAGGCAGACCCGACCAGCGCGGTCGAGGTGCTCTCGCAAGCACAGCCTTACGAGTGGCACAACGCCGGCGACCTGGCGTTCGGCCCCGATGGGTATCTGTACATTCCCCTTGGTGATGGGGGCGGTGTGGGCGACCCCCTCGACCACGCCCAAAACCTGAGCACTTGGTTGGGGGCGATTCTCCGTCTGGACGTGCGCGCACTGCCTTACAGCATTCCACCTGACAATCCCTTTGCGAACGATGGCGACCCCAATACACGTGCCGAAATCTGGTCGTACGGGCTGCGCAACCCCTGGCGGGTCAGTTTCGACCGCCTCACAGGCGATCTGTACATCGCCGACGTGGGGCAAAATTCGTGGGAAGAAGTCAATCGTCAACCGGCTGCAAGCAACGGCGGCGAAAATTACGGCTGGGATTGTTACGAAGGTACGCACCCATACACCAACGCCGCGCCTTCATGCGCGACAACACCAAGAGACGCCTTCACATTCCCGATCATCGAGTACCCCCATGCGCCCGGTGGCACCTGGCAACATTGTGCTGTCATTGGTGGATTTGTGTACCGTGGCAGCGCCATGCCCTACCTGAACGGGGCGTATCTTTTCACTGATTATTGCAGTGGCGCGCTCTGGATGGCCGTTCCCAACATCCCCACCTGGACGATGACCGAACTCACGCGCACGCTCAACAACCCAACGACATTCGGTGAAGACAACACCGGCGAAATCTACATCGGCGAACAGGGTGGGCGAGTCCTGAGGCTGGAAGGGCCTTCGCCAACGTGGCATTTCTTGCCCATGGTACACCAGTAGCCATGTAAAACGGGGCGGCTACACACCGCCCCAGTATTGTGCATACAGGTCAAGAATGCTCATGGCAGGCGCATCAGAATACGCCAGAGCGCCAACAATTCGGCTTCCGCGGCCAGTGGATCATCTTCGAGTGTTTGCGTGAGAGCAGTCAGGCGTGTCAGAACTTCGTCCAGTGCGGTGCGGCGGGCGTCGTCGGGAGTGGCATCACGCATCTGTGTCAGGTCTTCCGCAGCAAGAGCAAGATAGGTGCGGGCGTTGCCGAAATTTCGCGCCTGAACCTCACGCTGTGCGTTGATGAGCGTGGTGGCGATTTGCAACGTCGCCACGCGGGTTTCCACTTGTGCCAACCGCCCCGTAGGTGCAAGCACCGCCAATTGCAGGTCTGCAATATCGCTGCTCATGGCGTTCACTTCAAGTGCCAGGGTGTCGATCTGCTGGCTGAGCGTTTGCACTGTCGCCTCGAAGTTTGCTGTGGTGGTTTCAAGCGTGGCAAGCGTGGCACGGGTCTCGTCGAGTGTTGCTTGCACGTTTGCCAAGTCGCTTTGCACATCGGCGACGGTTTGGGCAGTGGCACGCTGAGCGGCGGCAAGGTCGGCAAGGTCGGCATTGGTGGCGTCCAGAGCAGATTGCAATTCTGCCACGCGATTGCGCTCAGTTGCCAATGCCTGCTCCAATGCGGCGATGCGAGCGTCGCGTTCGGCAAGCGCCTGCGTCGTTGCTTCGCGTTCGGCTTGAATGGTTCGTTCCAACGCAGCAATAGCACGACTATTTTCTTGGATGGGGATGACGACGGTCTGGATGAAAAAGAGCCCCAAAAACCACAGCGCAATTCCCAATGCAATGCCCAACAGAATGGCAAAGAAGAGTTTGAAAAGCCGCCAGAGACCGCCCAGCACACGTGCGCTCCACGAGCGAGAAGCGGTGCGTGGGATCATTCGATTGGCTGTTGCCATTGGCATCCTCCTTCCTGACCACCTGGCAGCACATGGCCGCCTTTTTCCTCAGATTGCCCTCCGCCTGACTAAGGGGCAGTGGTTGGTGTTGCTGTGGCGGTGGGCGTGCGTGTCGCGCGAGGCGTGGACGTTGCGGTCGGTGTCCTAGTGTGCGTTACGGTGGGAGATGGCGTTCGTGTGGGCGTGCGCGTTGGTGTTGGCGTAATGGTTGGCGTGTTCGTAGGTGTTGATGTTGGCAATGGCTTGGTTTCGAGCAACAAATCACGCAACCCCAGCAAGAAGGTGTCGAGGGTTTGCACGGTGGTTTGCATCGCTTCGACATCAGCCTGCATGGCTTCGACCTGCTTGCTCAGCGTGTCGAGGGTGGTTTGGCTCGTTTGAAGCCAGGATTGCAACGCTGCCTGGTTTTCGCTGAGACGTTCGAGGTCATCTTGCAGGGTGCGCAAGGTGGCGGTCTGTGATTCCAAATCGCTCAACCGCGCTTGCAGGCTTTGCACATCGCGTTCCAAAGCCGAGAGTGTGCGTTCGGCGGTAACCACACGGGCTTCGACATCGCGCACGCCACGCGCACGGTCGAAGACAAGTGTGCCATTGAGCTGCCAGAGGATGCCGAGTACAAGCAACGCCCCCAACAACGCACCAACGAGTGCAGCTGCCAGATGCCCCAGGCACCCCACGTAGGCCGTGCGCCCATCCGTGGGAGCAGGCGGTGGTGGGGGTGGCAGGTTGGGCGTATCAGCGGGTTGCCACGTTTCAGCGACACGCGGGGCTTCTTCCCCTGGTTCTGCCCCAGTGGTAGGGGAGTTTTCTTCCGTCGCCTGTTCGGGTGATTGCGCTTCAGCCAGTGTGGGTTCAGATTGTGGTTTGGAGAGGTGCTGCTCGTTCATGGTTTCATTTTCATCCGTGTCCGGTCTGGTTAGGGCTACATCTGCTGATGCAGCGTCCGATGGGGTGGCCTGGCTCCCTTCGGTTTCAGCAAGCAATGTAGCCAGCGCGTTTTCGCGGTCTTCTTCGTGCTGGGGTGCAGGCGATTCTTCACCAGGCGCAAACGCCATCCATTCTGGTGGTGCTACCTCTTCCGCAGGTGTCGCAGGCTTTTCAGCGAGCAAGCGAGCAGCTTGGTCGGGCCAGGTCGCGATGAGATCGGTGGGGGCACGTATGCCAGCTTCTTGCAAGACAGCGTGAATGTCGTCGGGGGTGGCACGCGCCAAGGCTTCATACGAGCCAAGCCCATACGCCGCTAGAGCATCCGCAATTTGGGGACCAATACCGTGAATAGCGGTGAGATCATCATGTGCCATAGCCATCCGCCCCTCCTTTTTTCTGTGGGCACCAGCATTATGAAACCACTTAGGGCACTCGTCAAAAAAAGATGAGGCCAGGTTTTGTCGACAGCTAACGCGCTGCTGCACACAATTCCAGCCCTTGCTGAGCGGGCACAGAATTGGGGTTGACCTGTAACGCGCGCTCCAGCCAGGGGACGCCTTTTTCGCAGTTTTCGAGGAATACGTAGGAAAGTCCCAGCAGGTAATAGACTTCTTCGGTGCTCATGCCCAATGAGACAGCCTGTTCCAGATATTCGATGGCCGTTTCGTAATTGCGGCGCACGTAGTAGGCGGTCCCCAAGTGGGCGTATGTTGCGGGGTAGCGCGGGTCGGTTTCGATACCTTGTTTGTAGTACGCGATCGCACGCTCGTACTCCTCGCGCAAAAAAGCCGTCCGCCCCAATTCATCCAGCGGTTGGGCGCTGAGCGGGTCAACCTGTGCGGCTTCCTGCAAGACGGCTTCGGCTTCCTCGAACCGTCCAAGCACTCGCAAATTTTGCGCGATTTTCACGTAGAGATGTCGCCAAGGCTGAACAGCAATGGCCTGTTGATACAATTCGATGGCACGCTCGTATTGTCCCAACATTTCATAGACAAAGCCCGCATTCATCAGCACGTCCACCGAATTCGGGTCGAGATCCAGAGCTTGCTGGATGGTTTCCAAGGCCAGGTCGAGGCGGTTGGTTTCGGCATAGGCGGCGGCCAAATACGCGTAGGCGGGCGCATACGTTGGAGCACGCTCAATGACTTGCAAGGCAGCTTCGATCGCCTCACTCGATTGTCCATTCCAGTCAAGCGCCATGGCGTACGCGGTCAGTGCTTCTGGGTTGTCAGGCGCCAGCGTGACCGCCTGCTGGGCCCGCACGACGGCTTCAGCGGTATTGCCATTGAGCGCGAGCAATTTTGCCCAGCGGGCATAGGCAAGCGCGTTTTCGGGGTCGGCAGCGACCGCCTGCTCACAAGCCTGCATGGCAGCAGTAAGGTTGCCCACATCGAGCGCGGCATCGGCAATGGCAAGAAATTCCTGCGCGGTACGTTGCGCTTCACTTTCGGTAGGGAGGGTATCTGCTTCGGGGGGGCCAAACCATGTGGGATACCGTTGTCGAATATACACCAACATCAGCAAGAGCGCCGCAATAGCCAGCAAGAGCCATACGATGCGCAACGTGCGTTTTTGCTTTTGGCGAGCATACGAGCGCAGATACACAGCCTTCCCTCTTTGATTGGTGTCAGCCGCAAAGTATAGCCCAAAGTTGGAAAAGCATGAAGAGGTTGCCTTGCCCCCCATTGTGCTCTCTTCCATCTCCTCAAAAAAGCAGGTAAAAACAACCCGTTAACAACTTTCTAACACGGCGCTAATGAGTTTCTAATATCTGCCCACTATTCCTAGCACTCGGATTTTCCAAGAAGATGAATTTGCAAAGGGAGGGTGTGAACAATGATCATCCAACCGTTGCACGACCGCGTTTTGGTGCGTCCGATCGAACGCGAAGAAACATTACCCAGCGGCATTGTGTTGCCCGAAACGGCCAAAGAAAAGCCCATGGAAGGTGAAGTCGTCGCTGTTGGCCCGGGCGAATTGCTGGAAAATGGCGAACGCCGCCCACTGGACGTGCAAGTCGGTGACCGCGTGATTTACGCCAAGTATGCCGGTACGGAAATCAAAGACGAAGAAGGCAACAAATACCTCTTGCTGCGCGAAAATGACATCCTTGCCAAAGTCGTGCTCGAAAAACAACCTGCCTGATGGGAGGTGATGAGAGATGGCCAAGCAAATCAAGTTTTCCGAAGAAGCACGCCGTGAACTGAAACGTGGTGTCGATACGCTGGCGAACGCCGTCAAGACGACACTCGGCCCCAAAGGCCGCAACGTCGCGCTCGACAAGAAGTGGGGTGGCCCCACCGTCACGCACG
>WFOS01000102.1 GCA_015487975.1 Ardenticatena sp. | reverse complement strand
TGGAGCGGTTGTGGGCATTGGGGAAGGAAGCCTATGGAGAGGAAGCAGAGCAATGGGTGGAGGAGATGAAACGGCATTTGTGGGAGGGGAGAGTGGAGGAGGTTGTGATAGGCTGTGAGACAGCACTCGCTACTGGGAAGGGCCGGCGTGAAGAGGTCGCCGGGACGGCCAATTACTTTCGAAGGAGGGCGCAACAGATGAGGTATCCGGCGTATCGCCAGGCAGGCTATCCCATCGGTAGTGGCACGGTGGAGAGTGGTTGCAAGGGCGTCGCGTTGCGATGCCGAGGACGCGGACAGCGTTGGAAAACAAAAGGGCTGAGGAGTATGCTAGCATTACGCACTGCTGGTATGGGCGGGAGAAAAGAATGGAATTGGGCGTGGGAGCAAATCCGCCAGGCCCTCTGAATCCTCACCACAAAGTTGGGACATACCCCGTTTTTTTGTTGCTTTGTACTGGAACAGGATTGTGTGTAAAATCCTCTGAAGCAACGCGTATGGCAATATGTGGATTGTGTGTCGTCATTGGTATGGAAAAGAAAGGTATGCTATGACGAACTTCGAAGAAAAGGCAGACCTTGTTTGGAAATGAGCCAACATTCTGCCCCCTCCCCGAACAGCGCGCCATCGCTACCTTCCTCGACCGCGATACTGCTCGCCTCGACCATCTGATTGGCGAAATCGAAGAAAGCATCGAATTGCTGCAGCGCCAGCGCATCGCGCTCATCTCTACCGGACCAACCGACAATTCCAGGTGATGAAAAAATGACCCGATTCAAAGACAAATACCGCATTGAAACCATCCGCCTGCCGGGCTGGGATTACGCCTCGGCAGGATGGTATTTCGTCACCATATGCACCCGTGGTCGTCAGCCGTTTTTCGGTCGTATTGCAAATGGCGAAATGTATCTTTCGCCTATTGGGGAAACCGCTGTCCAATTCTGGCAGGAAATCCCCCGGCATACCGCCGCGCACGTGTCGTTGGATGCGTTTGTGGTGATGCCCAACCACGTTCACGGAATCATTGTGATACACGATAAACCCACCGTGGTAGAGACGTTGCAATGCAACGTCTCTACCACCACGGATGACGTGGATAAAAACCAAATGTCTGCCATTTCGCCGCGGGCCGGATCCCTGGGGGCTATTATTCGTTCGTATAAATCGGCAGTCACCCGCTGGTGCCGGCAAAACGGGTATCCTGAATTCGCCTGGCAGGCGCGGTTTTACGACCACATCATCCGCAACGAGAAAGCACTGCGCAATATCCGGCAATACATTTTCGAAAATCCATTGCAGTGGGAAAGAGATCGAAATACCCCTGAAAATGTATGGATGTAAACTTCGAGATGTTCAAACGTATCAATGATGATGAAGCGTTTGGGCAGGCGATACGGCAAAAAATTTTTGAATTAGTCTATACCGAAATCATTGAGAATCAGTCTTAGCCAAGGCATATTGGCTACGTTGTGTTTTGACAGACGCAGGCAAGACGCTTATACTGTGCACCATCACCAAAAAGCGAACAACGCATCTGTTCACCATGTCAATTCAACAGCGTTCGTTCGACAACCGATACCCTCGTCGCCCTCGCATGGTCGCTCCAGACGATGTGTCTGGTTAGGCGTGCTTGGGCGAACGCAAAGGCACGGGAACCAACCCCCCAGACACAGCGTCTGGGGGGTTTTTTCGTACCCTGTTGCGCCGTTGCGGCGCGTACATGTCGTCGGCCTTTGTCAACCAAACAGGTGAGGAGTCTTATGATTCGAGCAGGTGTGTTAGGGGCAACTGGATATACGGGGTTTGAGCTGCTTCGATGGCTGGCGCACCACCCGCATGTGGACATCACCTTCGCAACGGCGCGAAGTGACGCTGGCAAACCGCTGTCGGCACTGTACCCCACCGACCTCAACCTCGTGTTGCAGGCTGTCGACGATGTTTCGCTCGCCGATGCTGACGTGCTCTTCCTCTGCCTGCCACACGGTGCCGCACAGGAATGGGCACAGCGCGGCCTGGATGCAGGCGCTGTCGTCATCGACCTCTCCGCCGACCATCGTTTGCATGACGCCGACGCCTATGCCCGCTGGTATGGCAGTGCCCATACTGCGCCCCACCTCCTTGGCGAAGCCGTCTATGGGCTGACCGAATGGCGACGCGACGCCTTGCGCCAGGCGCAATTGATTGCCAACCCGGGCTGTTACCCAACCAGCATTTTGCTGGCCGTGGCGCCACTGTTGCAGGCTGGCTTGCTCGATGGCGCTCCCATCATCGCCGACAGCAAAAGTGGCGTCAGTGGGGCAGGGCGTTCCCCTAAACTTGGCTCACTCTTCGTCGAGGTCAATGAAAACCTGAAACCCTACAACATCGGCCATGTTCACCGCCACGTGGCCGAAATCGAGCAGGAACTGAACGCCCTTGCAGGCGACCATGCCCCTCGTGGCATCATCTTCTCACCCCACTTGCTCCCCGTGTCGCGTGGCATTCTGAGCACCATCTACGTGCCCTGGCCGCGTGGTCTCAGCGCCGACGATGTGCGGGCCCTCTACGCCGACACCTACGCTGGTGAGCCCTTCATCTGGTTGTTGCCCGAGGGCGCAACTGCTACGCTGGCGCACACCGTGCGTACCAACCGGTGTGCCATCAGCCTGCATCCCGTGCCCGAGCATGACCAACTCATCATCGTCAGCACCATCGACAACCTGGTGAAAGGTGCCGCCGGGCAAGCCATCCAGAACATGAACGTGCGCTTTGGGTTCGACGAACGCGCCGGCTTGATGCCCTTTTCTCGCACGCAGGCGCAGGAGGTAGAGCATGCTCGTTCTCAAAATTAGCGGCCACCAGCTCGACGACACCGACTTTTTGCATCGTCTGGCGAAAATCGTCGCAACCATGCCGGCGCCACCCGTCATCGTGCATGGTGGCGGGCGTGGCACAACCGACCTCGCAGCCCGTTTGGGCATCGAAAGCCGCTTCGTGGAAGGTTTGCGCGTTACCGATGATGCCATGCGCGATGTGGCGGTTATGGGGATGGTGGGCACGGCTAGCATGCAGCTGGTGCAAGCATTGGTGCGGGCGGGCGTTCCGGCGCTGGGGCTGAGCGGCGTCGATGCTGGCTTGGTGCGCGTGCACAAACTGCAACACCCCGCTGGCGATTTGGGCTGGGTGGGAACGCCAACCCACGTGGCCGATGAACGTGTGCAGGCGTTGCTGACTGCCGGATTCGTGCCCTGCCTGGCCCCGCTTTCGCTGGGAGAGGATGGTCAAGTGTATAACGTCAACGCCGACCATGTCGCGCAAGCCGTTGCCTCGGCTCTGCATGCCGACGCGCTGGTCTTCCTGACCAACGTGCGTGGTGTCATGCACAATGGCAATGTCCTCACGCATCTGACGCCCTCGGTTGCTGAACGCCTCATCGCCGAGGGCGTTATCGTTGGCGGCATGATTCCCAAAGTGCGCTCTGCCCTCGCCGCGCTCGAAGCCGGTGTGCGTGCCGCCTTGATAACCGACCTCGAAGGCGTGGCCGCCTTTTTGCAGCATCGATCAGCCGGTACGCTCGTCCAGGCGGAAGGAGAGCAAACAACAACAAGAGGAGCAGCCCAATGAACGCGCAAGAAGTCATCACGCTGGAACAAACCTATTTGGCACCAACCTACAAACGGGCGCCCTTCGTGCTCGAACGGGGCGAAGGCGTCTATCTTTACGATACCGAAGGACGGCGCTATCTCGATTTTGTGGCTGGAATTGCCGTCGATGCGCTGGGGCACGCCGACCCCGGCATGGCAGATGTGCTTGCAGAACAGGCACGCACGCTTGTGCATGTCAGCAACCTGTACCACACCGCCCCCCATGCCTTGCTGGCGCGCGATTTGTGCGACGCCAGTTTTGCCGACCGGGTCTTTTTCTGCAATAGCGGCACCGAAGCGACCGAGGGAGCGCTCAAATTTGCTCGCAAATGGGCACGCACCACATCGGGCGACGACGAGAAGTACGAAATCATTACCTTCTCCCATGCGTTCCACGGGCGTACCATGGGGGCGTTGAGTGTGACGGCCAACGAGAAGTATCGCCAACCGTTCGAGCCGCTGATTGGCGGCGTGCGCCGTGCCGATTTCAACGACTTGGCGAGTGTCGAGGCGCTCATCAGCGAGAAAACAGCAGCTGTGATTGTCGAGCCGGTGCAGGGGGAAGGTGGCATTCAACCCGCCACGCGCGCGTTTTTGCAGGGGCTGCGCCAGTTGTGCGATACCTATGGTGCGGCGCTTATTTTCGACGAAGTGCAATGTGGACTTGGGCGCACGGGCACGCTCTGGGCATATGAGCAGTATGGCGTCGAGCCCGATATCATGGCGCTGGCAAAACCGCTGGGCGGGGGGCTGCCCATCGGTGCCATCTTGATGCGCCAAACGATTGCCGATGCACTCGCCCCCGGCGACCACGGAAGCACCTTTGCAGGAAGCCCGCTCATCACAGCTGTGGCGCATTACGTCTTCAACCGTATTCGCGATGCTGCCTTTTTGGCGCATGTGCGTGATGTGGGCGCGTATCTGGGCCAGCGATTGCGCGCTGTGACGGCGCACAGCCCGCTGGTACGCGAAGTACGTGGTCTGGGGATGATGTGGGGCGTCGAACTGGTGGAAGAAGTCGCGGCGTCTGATGTGGTGGCAGCGTTGTGGGCGCATGGTTTGCTGACTGTCCCAGCGGGACGCAACACCGTGCGGTTTCTGCCCCCGCTGATTGTGGAACAGGCACACGTGGACGAAGCCGTGTCGGCATTCGATGCGGTGCTGAAAGCGACAGCGACAGCGTGAAAATATTTTCATCCATTTGCCACGAATGGACGAACACATACATTTTTAGAAAGGACGGCGGCGATGATCACAATTCGCAAAGCACGGATCGAAGATGCACCGTCCATTGCCGAACTCATCAACCATTACGCGATGCAAGGCCTGATGCTGCCCAAATCGCTGTTGCAAGTGTACGAGCAATTGCGCGAATTCGTGGTTGCCGAAGATGAGAACGGCACGATTGTGGGGTGTGGTGCACTTCGGCTGATGTGGCACGACCTGGCGGAAATTCGCTCGCTGGCCGTGGCCGAATCGGCGCAGGGGCAAGGCGTTGGGCGGCGTATCGTCGAAGCCTTGCTCGAAGAAGCGCGTGAATTACAGCTGGCGCGTGTTTTTGCTCTCACGTACCAGGTCTCGTTTTTCGAGCGTTTGGGGTTTCAGGTAGTGCCAATGCATATCTTCCCACAAAAGGTCTGGCTGGATTGCAAAATGTGTCCCAAACGCAACCGGTGCGATGAAATTGCCATGCTGTTAGTGCTCGACGAAGAACGTGCTGCACGTGCTGAACGCGAGGATGGGTCATCGCTTCCGGTTTCTGCCTGGCAATCCAATGCGTTACCAGTGGAAGTGCGCACCTGATGCCCGCAACGCCCACATTCGAAGATGAATTTGCCAAAGGCAGAAGTGCCCTTTCGGCCCAACGACCCCGCCCGCGCTGTGGTTGTTTACGGTGCGGGCTCCCCTTTTTGCCCCCTATTGCCTGATGAGCACCCTGCCGAAGGATACCGGCACATAGGCTTGCCAGCGCTGGCCCGCCTGCACGCGCGGCTGGCCCTCGAAGGCCACTTGACCACGCCCCAGCACCGGAAGGTCATCTTCCTGCATGCACCTGACCAGCCTGCACCGGGCCACAGTTCTCGCTGTGGTTTTGGCGATTGTGCTGAGGGGGGCTGCTCTGCTGGGACGAGTGCCGTGGGGTATAAGTGTGCTGGTGGCGGTTGGCCTCGTGGGGCTGGTGCTGGCCGTGGCTTGGTTCACCACGCCCGCCCCCGGCGGAGCGCACACCCACTGAAAATTAGCACGCCGCACCTCCATCCAAACGGCGTTTACATGGATCTTTATCTTGAAACGCCTAACGGACTTTACCTTACCGATCTCGGCGAGACAAAGGGGTATCTAGCTGATTACGGCTAGCGACCTCGTATTCGCTCTTCGCCTGGGAACACGTACATCGTTCGAAGAAGAGGTGGAAGAGTTTGGGATTGAGTAGAGTGCGAAATTGCAAGCCCTTACAGCCTGCTCAGAGGTCACTCGTTCCACACCAACAATGGTTTGACAAATAAAACACACACCATAGAATACAGCCGGTACTCGAAATCCCCCTCGGCCCGCCGAGGAGAGCAAAAGCCATCTCCACCGCTCACCAACAGAGGCAATGCCTGACGGCCGCTGCTACCATAGCAGCACACAGAGGCATCCCATGACGACCCAAAAAGCACTCCTCACCCTGCTTGCCCTCCTCCTGGCCGCGTGTGGGCTGCCGCCTGTGGTCCCTACCGCTACCGCCACGCCGGCTCCCACGGCCACGCCCACCGTGACACGAGCGCCGACGCCTCCACCCACACGCACCCCATCTCCGACTTGGACCCCAACGCCACCCCCGACGCCTTCCCCAACACCATGGCCGACCTGTACGCCTCTGCCGGAAGAAGCCATTTCCATCATCGATGGGCCTGTTTATCGAAACGTGAACGCTGGTCTCGAAATGGGAGTGTGGGAAGCGATCGGCGTGTTGCAGCAAGCGCTCGAACAACGTGCGCCGGCCTGGGCTCAGTACCGCGTGGAAACGGTAGAAAATCCTGTTCACCCCCTTCGAGGTTCCCTGGCCGAGTACATCTGGAACCAAGCTGGCGCGCCACTCACGCTCGTCAACCCCCGTGTGCTGTTGGTCACCGCCGGGGTAGCCCTCGACTGGCAGATTCCCCAGGATCGCCCTCTGCCCGACGCCATCAGCGAAATAGGCGGCCAACTCTGGGAATATTACCTGGCGTTCCGCTTCGACCCGCAGGTGCGTGCCCAATACCCACATGTGACCAATGCCGCCTCTTACGCCCTCTACGCCTTCTTCGAGTACGACCAGGCGAAATTGCAGCGCTGGGCGGCCGAATACGATGTCCTGTTCGGCGAGCGGCAACCGCGCATCACGCCGCGTGGCTGTCGCCTTGGTGGACAAGCGCCTTGAATCGAAGGGAGACAGCCCATGACGCCCCAAAAAGCACTCCTCACCCTGCTTGCCCTCCTCCTGGCCGCGTGTGGGCTGCCGCCTGTGGCCC
>WFOS01000101.1 GCA_015487975.1 Ardenticatena sp. | reverse complement strand
TCTCAGGCCAGCTACCCGTCGTCGCCTTGGTAGGCCGTTACCCCACCAACCAGCTGATAGGCCGCGGGCCCCTCCCAGAGCGGCACGACAGCCTTTCGACTGCCGCCCCTTTCCTCACCCACCCCGAAGAGCAGGTGAGGCCATCGGGTATTAGCCGCCGTTTCCAGCGGTTATCCCCGTCTCTGAGGCAGGTTACCCACGTGTTACTCACCCGTTCGCCGCTCGCCCGCCACAGTCCCGAAGGACCGTGACTGCTCGCTCGACTTGCATGTGTTAGGCGCGCCGCCAGCGTTCATCCTGAGCCAGGATCAAACTCTCCGTGAAATCTCACTTATCGCCGTAGCGATTGAGAGTCTGTATCCGGAATCGACGGCTCGTCTTTCTCTTTCCAGGCACGTTTCAGTTGTAAAGGTGCAACCGGCATAAGAAAACCCACCGGATGATACGGCTCCCGATGGGCGTCTTCTCTTGTCGATGCCAGTTTTGAAAACCTGTCTATCACAAGTGCGGCGGGGATTGTATTCAAAGCCGCTCGTTTGTCAAGTGAGCGCCACACTTCTCTCTTGGCGCTCTTTCATCGGAGAGGTACTGCCTGGCTGACAGTACGTCGCGGAATGTTACAAAACTTTGCAATGTACTTGCTGCCTCATCCATCTGCCCCTCCGAGGGCTTCGCCGCTCGGCGAGCAGTACTCCGTGCGACAGCGTCGGTTACTATATCCGAATCTTGTTTTTTGTCAAATCACCTTATTCACCATCGAAGAACGAGCTATTTCTCAACAAGAGGTATTTTCGTGCAGAACCCAGGTTGCGTCTATACTTTTCACAGGACAAGAACATGGCATAAAGCAGCAAAGCAAAGGAAACAAATATGCCTCGCCATCCGAAACGACTTGCCTTATTGGGATGGAGTGTTCTTCTTACTCTCTATGTTGGCTACACCATCTACTATAATGTAGGGCCTTTTGACGTTGCCCAGAAACTTGCTGATTTTCTGCGTCACCATCCACTGGGGCCGCTGTTGTACGTCATGTTGTATGCGGTACGCCCCATCTTCTTTTTTTCAGCCACAGCATTGACTGTGATTGGTGGCGCATTATACGGCCCATGGTTGGGTACCGTGCTCGTTATCGTTGGCGCCAATCTTTCTGCCCTTGTTGCGTACACACTTGCACACACATTCGGCGCTTCTGTGGTGGAAGAACGCACCAGCGCCCGCGTTCAACCGTACATAGATCGTATGCGAGCACGTGCCTTCGAAACGATTCTGATTTTACGATTCATGTTCCTTCCATATGACGCTGTCAATTACACCGCAGGAATACTCCGTATTCCACGTCGCGCCTTCCTGGCTGCCACGGCGATTGGCTCCATCCCGGGCACACTTTCGTTCGTTCTGTTTGGCACCTCGGTCGAAGGTGGTGTGCAACCCCAACGCCCAACGCTCAACCCACCCATGCTAGCACTTTCGGCGATACTCTTTTTGACGAGCCTGCTTCTCTCATGGTACATTCGTGCCCGTGAAAGAAACCAAGTCCCCCCTTCCAACACGTAAATCATCCTGGAGACGTCACCGCTCCCGTCTCTTCGCCTTGCTCTTTTGGAGCACGGCGATTTTCGCCTACTGGGGCATCGCGGCTCGCAATGGGCTGCACCCCACCGAAACCGCCCGACTCCTCGCGCGGTGGGTTCGCGAAACCGACGCGGGATTTGTGGCCTTCATGGTTTTCTACGTTTTGCGCCCTTTCATTGCGTTCCCGGCCATCTTTCTAACAGCCCTTTCTGGGTATCTGTTTGGCCCTCTATGGGGAACCCTGATTGCGCTTGTGGGCAACAACGCTTCTGGCATTGTCGGGTATGCCCTTGGGCGTTTCTTTGGAAAAGCCTTCCTGGAATCCACTGCATTCGAGCGTATTGCCGCGTATCGAGATGCACTTCGACGACGCACATTCGAAACCATCCTCATCATGCGATTCATGGTCTTTCCACAAGATCTGCTCGATTACCTTTCCGGCTTCCTGCATCTCTCGTTCCGCGCCTATGTGTTGGCCACATTCATTGGCTCCATTCCGGGCACCATCAGCATCGCCTGGCTTGGTGCTTCTATCGAAGGTGAATTCAGTGGCGTTGTGCCGCACTTCAACCCATCTCTTCTGCTTCCATCATTGCTCATGCTCGGACTCAGCCTGTTGGCAGCACGCCTAATCCGTCAACGTGCAGAACGCCTGACAACACCATCAAACGATACATGAGAGCGTTTGCCTCAATCGTTCCCTTCAATTAGAATAGCAACGCAACACCAAAACGTCAGTGTTCGACACACCTCAGCGCCCAACGAAGGGACCTGCTGGGGTTTTTTGTATTTGGAAGCTATGATATCAACAGCACGTCTAACACGCGATTTTTTCGACCGCGACACCGTCGTCGTTGCTAGGGACCTGCTGGGGCGCATTCTCGCTCGTCGCTTTCCCGACGGCTTCGTTGCCCGCCTGCGCATTGTCGAAATCGAAGCCTACACACCTAACGGGGACACAGCCAATCACGCCATTCGTGGCCGCACACCACGCACTGCGCCAATGTTCGGGCCACCTGGACACGCGTATGTGTACATGATTTATGGAAAGTATCATTGCTTCAACATTGTCACCGAAAGCATCGGGCGTGGCGCGGCTGTGCTTATCCGTGCGGCTGAACCCCTCGAAGGCATCGAACGCCTGGAACACCATCGCCCCGTGCGCCACCACTACGACCTGACGAATGGCCCGGGCAAGCTCTGCCTTGCCCTCAACATTGACCGCTCATTCAGCGGGCACGACTGCATCACCAGCCGGGAACTTTGGCTCGAAGAAGGTGTCTCCATCCCCGATGACAACATTGCTCAGACACCACGTATTGGGATTGACTATGCCGCCGAGCACGATCGGCTAGCATTGAAACGATTTTTCATCAAATCGAATCCATGGGTGTCAAAATGACTCAGTATGCATACATCGTTTTTGGAGAAAAAGGCGCACGTGATGCCGCCAAACATCAGGCTGTGACCGTAGTGATCGACGCATTACGGGCCAGTGCCACCACGGCAACCGCTCTCGCTATCGGCGCTCAGGCTGTCATCACTGTTGGCTCGTTGGAAGAAGCCCGCACACTTGCCCAGCGCCATGGGTACCTCGTGGCTGGAGAACGCAACGCCGTCAAACCTCCTGATTTCGATTTTGGCAACTCTCCCAGCGAGCTCTACCGTCAGCGTGCCCGTGTGGTTGGCCGCACACTTGTCCTCACCACGACCAATGGAACACGAGTTGTCCAGGCGGCCCGCCCAGGTGCCATCATGCTTTTCATGGGGACCACACTCAACGCGGGGGCCATTGCACGCGCAGCGTACAATGTCGCCGAAGAGTTGCAACGCCCCATCTATCTCGTGGCCGCCGGTGAAGACGAAGAACACGCGGAAGAAGATTACGTCGGCGCACGCGCGATTGCACGACACCTCTACAAACTCGGCGTCATTGTTCCCGAAGAAGACCTTTCGCAAGAACACGCTACATCCGTTTTCCTGCGCACCCCGAGCGCTACCCACCTCTTCGATCTAGGATATGGCGAAGATGTCTACTTCTGCGCCAGCCTGGACGTTTTCGATGTCGCCCCCGTTCTTCATGAGGGACAATTCGTCCCCTTTCGCCACCACTCGCTTCCGAAAAGTGCCTGACAACGCAGCCCCCCTCTGGGCATGACTTCACGTCACTCAGAGGGGGCCTGCTCTTCCCCTGTGTTCTTTTTCACAAAACATTTTGACAAGGAAAGTCATCTTCACTATACTGCTGAATTGGCAATCCCAGTTTTTGCTTTGACAAGTCCTGTGCCTGTGATATACTCAGGCGCGGCATGCCGGCGTAGCTCAATTGGCAGAGCAGCCGCCTTGTAAGCGGCAGGTTGTCGGTTCGAGTCCGACCGTCGGCTTTACATCCACCAAGTGGGTGTGCTGCAAAGAGCTGAGAAAAAACCTGCGGAGGCGATGAACCAATGGCGAAGGAAAAATTCGTACGCACGAAACCGCACGTCAACGTAGGGACCATTGGGCACGTTGACCACGGGAAGACCACGCTGACGGCGGCGATTACACGGACGCTGAGCACGAAGGGCTGGGCGGACTTCACGCCGTTCGAGGAAATCG
>WFOS01000100.1 GCA_015487975.1 Ardenticatena sp. | reverse complement strand
TCTCCCGCTCACGTTGCGCTCCCCCTTCCCCCCTTTTTGCAGTGGAGTCAAGTCACACCAGGTTTGGTGCATCAGCCAGGGGCGAGGCATCATGCCTCCTCTCATCATGTTGCCCATCTTACATTCAAAGTACGCCATTCAGGGGGCGTGCTTGTCGAAAGCAGCGCCCCCCATGTGTACGGATTAGCGTACCAGGTCGGTCACCGGGTTGAGCGCGTACAGCGTCATCAATTTGACGACGGCCTCGACGTCGTGTAGGTCGACCATCTCGCTGGGCGAGTGCATGTACCGGTTGGGAATGGAAAGCAGGGCCGCCGGAATACCTGCGCGCGTGATGAAGATGGCATCGGTGTCGGTGCCGGTGTAGCGTGTCGATGTGCTCAGCGTGTAGGGGATATCGTGTTCGTCGGCCAGGTCGCGCAGACGGCGCAACACCTTGGGATGGATTTGGGGGCCTACCGTCAGGTTGGCCCCTGAACCGAGTGGCGATTCGCCCGACTCTTTCTTGTTGATACCGGGCTGGTCGGTGCAGTGGGTCACGTCCACCACCAGAGCCGTGTCGGGGTTGAGGCGGTAAGCGGATGTGAATGCCCCCTTCAAACCAATTTCTTCCTGCACCGTGGCAACAGCTGTGACTTCCGCCGTGACGCCATTGGCTTTCATGTGGCGCAAGGCTTCTAGCACGGTGAACGCCCCAATGCGGTTGTCCAGCGCACGTGAGACGACGCGCCCATTCAGCAGGCGCACCACGGGCTGCTCGATGACGCCAATTGTGCCGACTTCGAGATATTGGAGCGCTTCTTCTCGATCTTTCGCACCGATGTCGATCCACAAGTCTTTCATCTCGGGGGCTTTTTTGCGTTCGTCGCCTTTCAGCAGGTGGATCGCTTTGCGCCCCACCACGCCAATCACATCGCCTTGTACCCCTTTGAAGCGCACGCGCTGCCCGATGAGGACCTGGGGGTCCCAGCCGCCAAGCCCTTTGACGTACACAACCCCTTTTTCATCGATGTAATTCACAATCAGCCCGATTTCGTCGAGGTGCCCGGCGAGCAGCAATCGGGGCGATCCACCTGGGTTGATGGTCGCATAGGTATTGCCGTGTGTATCACGTTCGACTTTGTCGGCGAAGGGGCGTGCGGTTTCCATCCAGACCTGTGCGGCCTCATCCTCGAAGCCGCTCGGTCCAATGGCTTGCAGGAGATTGGTCAAAACATCTTCATTGAGTTGGATTTCCATTGGTTCCTTCCTCCTGTGAAACTTAGAACGGCTAAGGTTTTGGTATGGTACAATGTTCTGCCGAAGGAGCAAATGGCACAAAAAAAGGGCGGCCTTCACGCCGCCCTTTTTTTCGGCTGATGGTCAGGCACGGACTTCCTGGCGCTGGAAGAGTACATACCCCAGCGCAAAGAGCAAGAGTGTGGCGGCAATCAGCCCCGTGAGTTGGGGCCAGATGAGCGCCAGGCTTTGGCTGAGCGGCAGCGGTGAGCCGAGGATCGCGCCTTGCAACTGTGTTGGCAGCACCACACCCAATGAGCGTGTTTCGGGCTGCAAAATCCCGATGGTGGCCTCGCCATAGAGGGTGTTGGGTGCGATCCGTGCAAGATACAACTCTGTCTGTGCAAGGCGCGCAAATTCTTCCAGGAAACCATAGCGCACGGGGCTGATGACCAGCGCGAGCGAACTGGCGATGAAGCCCCAGAACGCGATGAAGAAGAGCCAGACGGCAATCGAAGCGAGGGCGGCAGTGGCTGGTTGACGGAAGACGATGGAGAAGACCATCGCCAGTGCCAGCCAGACGCCACCGTAGAAGATCGCGACGACAAGATAGACGAGGCTGCGCAGGACTTCTTCTGTCGAAGGGGGCAACCCCAGCCGCAAAATGCCCATCCCGATGATGAGCAGCCAGATGACGCTCAGGACGAGCGAGAGCGTGAAAAGCCCTGCCAGAAACTTCCCAAAGAGCAAGGCGTCTCGGTAGATGGGTTGTGCCAACAGACGTGACATGGTGCGTCGGTTGAACTCCCCGTTCACCGAGTCGAACGCCAGCGCAATGGCAATCAGCGGAATGAGAAAGCCCAGAAAGCCAACCAGCGCTGGCAGAGGGTCGCGGCCAGTGGTAAACAGGCGCAGAAAGAGGAAGCGATCTTGCCCCACGGTGGTGCGAAGGTTTTCCGACGCCGCAAAGACCGTGCCCGCTGCCGTCAGTAAGATGATGAGTTCCAAAATGTGCATACGGGCGCTCGTCAGGTGGTCGGCCATTTCTTTGCCCACCACCGCCCATAATCCTGTCCACGGCGACCCTTCGCGGATGCGAATGGCTTGCTCACGCGGCTTCGCCATGTTCCACCTCCTTGAAGTAGCGGGCGTAAATCTCTTCCAGGTTCGGTTCTTCTACGGCGAGCGAGAAGAGTTTGCCACCCGCCTGGATAACCGCTTTGGCGGCTTCGGGGCGCAAGTCTTGCGTTGCCGCGATTTCGTAGCGGTTGTTGCCGACAGAGCGTACCTCGCTGGCGCCTTCGAGCGCCATCAGTGCCTTCTGAATGGCGTCGCGGTCGCCGCGTGCTTCGACGAAGACGCGGTAGCCACTGCCCAGCACCTTCTTGGCCAGGTCTTGCACGGTTCCTTCCAGCGCCATGCGCCCACGGTAGAAGAGCCCTACGCGGTCGCACACTGCTTGCACCTGGTAGAGCAGGTGCGACGAGAGTAGAATGGTGATCTTTTGTTGCTTCAACTGGCGGATGAAGTCCAAGAACTCGCGCGACGCTTCAGGGTCCAACCCTTGCGTCGGCTCATCCATGATGACCAGTTGGGGCTGCTTGATCAGAATCTCGGCCACGCCGAGGCGCTGGCGCATCCCGCGCGAGAACGTCCCCACGCGCTGATCGGCAACGTGCGCTAGGCCGACCTGTTCCAACGCCTCGTCGATACGGCGATAGGCTTCTTGCCGTGGCAGGCCATTCAGCTTGGCAGTGTAAATCAGGTTTTCTCGGGCAGTCAGTTCATCGTAAAACCCCACTTGGTCGGGCAGGTAACCGACACGTGACTTGACCGAGAGTGGACGGCGTGTCGGGTCGAGCCCGAGCACGCGCACGTCCCCCTCGGTGGGGTCGGTCAGCCCCAGGAGCATGAGGATGGTGGTCGTTTTCCCAGCGCCGTTGGGGCCCAGCACGCCAAAGACTTCCCCACGACGCACGCGCAGGTTCAGTTTGTCCACCGCCACGAAGTCACCGTATTTTTTGGTGAGTTGGCGTGTTTCGATGACGAATTCGCTTTGCTTGCCCATGATGCACCTCCTCCGCCATTAGCGGCGGCCAAAGCGCATCACAGCCAACGCGACCACCCCCACAGCGACGGCAATCAACGCGACGCCGACGATCCCCCAGAGGGTCGAGGTGGTCACCGTAATGCGGAATTCAGCCGATTCGGTGTTGCCGTTTTCGGGGCGAGCACGCATCGTCACTATGTAGTCGCCCGCCACAGCCTTTTCGGTGGGTTTGATGGTGGCGTTGACTTTGATTTCTTGTCCCACGGGCAATTCATCGATCGTCTTGGGGTCGAATTCCACTGACCAGTTGGAAGGCGCCGAGGCGCTCAATTCCACATTCAATGCCGACGCTGTGCCGGTGTTGCGCAGCACGAGCGTCACAGGAGTTTCTTTGCCTGCGGTAGCATTGGCCGAAAGCCGCCCATCTTCGGTGGTCAGCGAGAGTTGCGGTTGCCCAGTAATGTCCGCCACAAGGTTGAGCGAAACGACGCTGTCACCCGCTACCGCAGCTACACCCACGGGGTATTGCCCCGCAGGCACATCGGTGAACGGCTTCACTTCGATGCTAATGCGCTTCGATTCGTTGGGGCCAAGCGGCACACTCGTAGTTTCCTGCCCGGTCAGTTTGAACGTGACCAGGAACCCTTCTGGGGCTTCGTAGGTCAGGTTGGCGGTGATGTCTTCATCACCCTCGTTCTTCAACTCAGCCGAGTAGCGGAACGTGGTGGTTGGCGTCCCGCGCAGAACGGGCAGATCGACGGTGAAGCTGAGTTTGGCGGGGACGCGTTCTTTCACGCGAATTTCCAGCGGCACGCGCACCGTGTTGCGGTCGCCACGTGCAATCACTGTCAGCGGATACGAACCCGCTTCGACACCTTCGGGCACTTCCACGCGCAGCCGCACGATGAGATCGTTGTCCTCAGGGCGCACGTAAATCGCCTGAACGGTGTCGCCGCCCCCCTGGAAGTTGGCATCCCAGCCTTCGGGCAACCCTTCCAGGTCCAGATAGATAGTTTGTGCTGCGCCGGTCACATTGAAGCGCAACTCGAAGTCGGCGCGTTGACCAGCTTCCAGCACCTGTACGGGGTACCGCGAGAAGACCTCGATGGCGGGAGCTTCAGGAGCGTCTTCTTGCGCGGAAACGGGGAACACACCAAGCGTCAACGCAATCACGGCAACCAACAGCCAGCGAAGTGTTCGCATGTCGTCTCCCTCCTTGCTCGATTGATGTTGAGTTGGACACGCACGAACACGCAACAGCAACCGGTTGCACACGGCGCGAAATTATAGGCAAAGCAAAACAGTCTGCAAGCAGAGCATATGTGCGAGTGCTAAAAAGTTTGTGCTACAAAATGTAAGTGAGTCTGTTAGCGTCGTCGTTCGATCTGTGCAAAGAGCCACGGTGCCCACCAGGTCAGCCAGAGCCCAAGCAGCGCGTAGCGCAGGCTGGCTACCCACCAGATAGGTGGCAACAGCTGACGCGGCACCGTGTAGAGGAGTACCACTCCCAAGAAACCCAATAGGTAGCGCACCAAGAAGTTGGTTGGTGTGCCAGGACGCCCCAGTTGAATGGTGCGGCGTTCCACCCAAAACCCTACCAACACCCCAACCAGAACGCCTGTTTGCCGTACCAATGTTTCATCGCGGGTCAGCAGAAGGAGTGCCAGCGGAGCCATCGCCAGCACCAGATGGTCGCGCGCTGGGCGTGCTGCCAGCCATGCCCGCACAGGTGTTTCGAACCGAACAGCGAGCCATAAAACCACCAGCCCCAATAGCCAGCCCCCCAGCACGTCATGGGGGAAGTGGACGCCCAGGTAAATGCGCGAAAGCCCAACGAGCACTGCCATGCCCCCCGCCGCAATGTATGCCCAGGGGTGTCGGCTCTGGGCTGCCAGCCAGCCCCACACCACCACGGCGTTTTGAGCGTGACCACTGGGGAATCCAAATCCCTCGGCTTCGACCAGGCGCAAGACCCGTTCGGGCGATGGGCGGGGCTGGGCCAGTGTAATTTTGGCGAGTGTGTTCAACGCACCGGTCAACATAAACACCAGAAACAGACGCATGCCAAATAAGGGATGCACGCCCCAGTACACAAGAGGCATGAAAATGAGGTAAAATACTTCGTTGCCTGTCCATGTCACTGTTTCGAAAAGCAGGTCAAGCCAGGGTGTGCGCAGCTGTTGAAGAGCGAGAATGATGTCGTATCCCCATTCGTGCATGGTACCTTCCCTTCGTTGGGTTGAATCAATCGTCGATGGCATGTCGAGCGTCTCGGATGATGAGCGTCCTTTCTCACAACTCGTGTAGTCTATCGAAAAAAAACGACGTGTCATGCTGGTGAGCCGAAAGAGACGCCAAGAAACGTATTCGATGGTTTTATGCGATGAAGAAGAACCGATGTGTAGGAGGCTGAACGGGCCGTTGCGCTTGGCGATACTGTCGAAGAAACGAAACGGCCTGAGCATGTCGCTCAGGCCGTTTCGAGTTCGAGGGGATGTCAGGATTGGTCGCGCGGGCGCAGACGCACGGGACTGACTGGTTGCCCCTTGTAGCCTTTCATCTGCACGTTCTCGTGCCATGCGGCAATTTTCTGCATATCGGCTTCGATGTCACCGCTGGGCCAAATCAGGTCGCCTAAAACGATGCGACGTGTCGCGTAATCTGGCCCGGCGAGCAGAATGGGAACGCCCGCTTTCAGCGCGATGTAGTAGAAACCTGAGCGCCAGTAGTCGGTGTGTTTGCGCGTCGATTCAGGCGCTACGACCAAGAGCATGTGGCTGCGCTTGGTAAATGCGTGTGCCACTTGGTCTACCAGGTTTTGGCGCTTGCGGCGATCCACCGGAATGCCCCCCAGGCGACGCATGAGCCAGCCCAAGGGGGGGCGGAACAGCGTATGTTTCCCAATCCAATTCAGCCGAACGCCCAGGCTCGTTGCGGCAAGCAAGAGCACCAAGCCATCCCAATTGCTGGTATGTGGCGCAGCAGCAATGACGAGTTTGGGTTCGTTGGGGAGTGTGCCTTCGACGCGCCACCCCAACGCACGGAAGAGGCGTTGCGCCAGGCCTT
Source organism: Ardenticatena sp. (assembly GCA_015487975.1). Classification (GTDB taxonomy): domain Bacteria; phylum Chloroflexota; class Anaerolineae; order Ardenticatenales; family Ardenticatenaceae; genus Ardenticatena. The sequence goes on along the minus strand of WFOS01000100.1, from coordinate 1,405 downwards.
GCCAGAAACGCGGAATGCGTACCGGTTCGAGTGCGGGAGGCAGTGATGGAAACGGTGTCGTGTGTTTGATCATCCCCTCCCCTCACGATGCTGCGTCCAGCAGCCATTTGGCCGCGTTCAGCGTATTTCGCAACAACATAACCGATGTCACGGGTCCCGTGCCACCCGGCACAGGCGTAATCGCCCCGGCAACTTCGGCCACGTCATCGAAGGCAACATCGCCCACGAGCTTGCCATCCACGAAGTTGATGCCGAAGTCGATCACCACGGCGCCGGGCTTGATGAACGCACGTGTCACCAGGCCTGCTCGCCCCACTGCGGCACAGACAATATCGGCTTCGCGGCAGAGGGCGGCCAGATTTTGCGTGCGGCTGTGGGCAATGGTGACAGTGGCGTGGCGGTGCAGCAGCAAAAGCGCCATCGGTTTCCCAACGATGTTGCTACGCCCAATCACGACGGCGCGTTTGCCTTTCACGTCGATGTTGTAGGCGTCCAGAAGGGCAATGCCGCCCAACGGTGTCGAAGAAACATGGTAGCGCCCACGCTGCTGCTGCAAAAGCCCCGCATTCAATGGATGAACGCCATCCACGTCTTTGCGGGGGTCGAGTGAGAGGATGAGCGCATCCTCGTCGATATGGCTGGGCAGTGGTTCTTGAATCAGAATGCCATGCACCTGTGGGTCGGCATTCAGTTCGGTCAGTTTGGCCGCCAGATCGGCCTGAGAGCAGTCGGCAGGCAATTCGTGCTCTTGAAACCCGAACCCCGCCTTTTCGAACGAGCGCCGTACCGAACGGGCGTGCGAAAGCAGCGCCGGGTCGTCACCGGCGCGGAGCATGGCGATGGTGGGGACATGCCCCGTCGCCTCGATAAATGCCTGGGCTTCGGTCATCAATTCTTCACGCAAACGGGCAGCCAATGCTTTGCCATCTAGAATGTCAGCCATAGAAAGCCCCCTTTGATTCTCGTCGAAGGTTGTTCAACGGTTTTCGACCATCGCTCATTGTCGCAGATTGCAGGTGTTTTGCAAGTGGGGGGAGAATCTGGTGATTCTCCAGATCGCTGCAAACAAGCGAAAAAGTGGCACAAGCCACACAGGAAGCGCTGAGAGCATGTTGGCGTCCATTCACCCCTCTGTTTCCAGACCGACGGATCCAGCGCAGCAAGGGAGACAAACGCATCCCGCCTGACCTCGAGAGGCACGCACGCCTGATGTTCAAGGAGCGACGCACCTGCCAGAGGTGCGTCGCTCCTCAGGCCCAGCGGCCACCAGCGGCTCCCGCCCTGCCCCTGCCACCAGCGTGTCGGCGGCCGAGGCCCCCTCGTGAGCCTCACGCGCGAGAAGCGGCCAACACCAGCACGGCATAAGCCCAGCCTCCAATCCCGTTCTCTCCGCCCCACGGTCATC
>WFOS01000099.1 GCA_015487975.1 Ardenticatena sp. | reverse complement strand
GCCCCCCACCCCCAAAAGGACGCGCAAACGCACCGCTTCGCGCAAACGCCGCAGCACTACATCGGCATCGTCGAGGGGCGATGAAACAGCCACGCGTGGCAAAGGCAACAAGCTGGTCATTGTCGAATCACCTGCCAAAGCCCGCACCATCGGCAAATACCTGGGGCGCGGCTATACCGTGCGTGCCTCGCTCGGCCATGTGCGCGACCTGCTCAAATCGCGGCTCAGTGTGGATATCGAAAACGATTTCGAGCCTACCTACCGCGTTCCCAACGAAAAGCGCGCCCTCATCAAAGAGCTCAAAAACGCCGCGAAGAAAGCATCCGAAATCTATCTCGCCACCGACCCCGACCGCGAAGGGGAAGCGATTGCCTGGCACCTGCTCGAAAGCATGGACGTGCCGCAGGAACGCGCACGGCGCGTCGTCTTTCACGAGATTACCAAAAATGCCATTCAAGAAGCCTTCCAACATCCGCGCCAGATTGACATGCAATTGGTGAACGCCCAGCAGGCCCGCCGTATCCTCGACCGCCTGGTGGGCTACCAAATCAGCCCATTGCTCTGGCGCAACGTGCGCAGCCGCCTCAGCGCTGGGCGCGTGCAAAGCGTTGCCCTCCGCATGGTCGTCGAGCGTGAACGCGAGATTCGCGCCTTTACTCCCGAAGAATACTGGACCATCGAAGCCATTTTTGCACAGATGCACACACGTGGGCAAGACCCTCGCCCCTCGTTCAAAGCCAAACTGGTGCGCGTAAAGGGCGAAGAGCCACATTTGCCCAACGCCGAGGCAGCCCAGGCGCTTCTCGATGCCCTGCGTGGAGCGCAATACGTCATCACCGACGTGCGCCAGAAACAACGCCGTCGCCGTCCCGCAGCCCCCTTCACCACCAGCACCATGCAACAAGAAGCCAGCCGACGCCTTGGCTTCGGCGCACGCAAAACCATGCAAATCGCCCAGCAACTCTACGAAGGCATCGACATTGGTGAAGGCGTCGTCGGGTTGATTACCTACATGCGTACCGACAGCGTCAACGTCAGTCGTGACGCCCAGACCGAAGCCCGCGAGTACATTCGAAAAACGTTTGGCGAAACGTACGTGCCCGCCAAACCACCTGTGTACAAAACACGCGCCAAACAGGCGCAAGAAGCACACGAAGCCATCCGCCCCACATCGGTCTGGCGGACGCCCAAATCGCTCGAACGCTTTCTCTCGCGCGACCAATACCGCCTCTACGAACTCATCTGGAAGCGCTTTGTCGCCAGCCAGATGGCACCCGCTATCTTCGACACCACGTCGGTGGACATCGTCGCCGACACCGAAGGACGTGTTGCCCCCAACGTCGAACAGGTGGACGAAGTCACACGCGCCGCGCTGGCACGCCATCCCGCCTATCTCTTCCGCGCCAGCGGCTCGGTCGTACGCTTCCCAGGCTTCCTGGCACTCTATGAAGAAGCCCGCGACGACGATACGCCCGCAGAAGAAAACATCCACCTGCCCAACCTGCATGCGGGTGAACACCTGGACGCACTCGACGTGCACGCCTTGCAACACTTCACCCAGCCGCCCCCGCGCTACACCGAAGCGACACTGGTACGGGCGCTGGAAGAACACGGCATTGGTCGCCCATCTACCTACGCGCCTATCATCAGCACCCTGCAAAGCCGTGGGTACGTGCGCAAAGAAAACAAACGCCTCGTCCCCACTGAGCTGGGCGAAGTAGTCACCGACCTGTTGGTGCAACACTTCCCCGAAGTCATGGACATTGGCTTCACCGCCCGCATGGAAGAAGAACTCGATCAGATTGCCGAAGGCAAACGCGAATGGGTACAAGTCTTGCGCGACTTCTACGGCCCATTCAGCCAACGCCTCGCCACTGCCCAAAAAGAGATGCAAAGCGTGCAGATAGAAGAAGACGCCGGCGAAACATGCGAAAAATGCGGCAGTCCCATGATCATCAAGTACGGGCGCTATGGGAAATTCATCGCCTGCTCCAACTTCCCTGAATGCCGCAATACCAAACCCTACCAGGAAAAAATCGGTGTGCAGTGCCCTGAATGTGGTGGCGACATCGTCGAAAAACGTACACGCCGCGGGCGCATCTTCTACGGCTGCGCCAACTACCCCGAATGCGAATGGTCGTCGTGGAAGCGTCCGCTCCCTGTACCCTGTCCTGCCTGTGGTGGGCTGCTGGTCGAAGCCAATCGCTCCACCGTCCAATGCACGGCATGTGAAGAACAATTCCCACGTAGCGAGATCGAAGCCTTACAAGAAGCGACCGAATGAGCATAAGGGTGTAAGCACGTGATACAATCCTGACAAAGGTGGTCCACTCATGGCGGCGAAACTCATCGTCATCCTTCCGCTCCTCATTAGCTTGCTCTTTTTCACAGCAAGTATCCTGGGAGCATCTGGGTCGCTTTCGATTGCCACGGTCTTCATCTCTCTGGCTTTGCTCGCCTTTGCCGCGCGCTAACAATCACGGCGTCTCCAATTACTGGGAGATGCCATTTTTTCTTTCTCCACACCATACAACATGAGGTGAAACAATGAGCCAAAACCGACTCGCACGCTTGCGCAACCAAATGCACGACCTGAACGTGGATACCTTCCTGGTGACCAACGCAACCAATGTCCGCTACCTGAGCGGATTCACAGGCTCGAATGGCACGCTCGTCATCACGCACGACACCCAGTTCATCGTGACCGATTTCCGCTACTACGAACAGGTCGCGCACGAAGTGCCCGATTTTCGACTGGTACGCCAAACAGCCAGCTTGCCCGCCGCCATTGCCGAAGCATTGCAACATGCAGGCAGTCGCCGTGTAGCGTTCGAAGCCGACGCCCTGACTATTGCGCTGTTCGAAGAGATCCAACACCATGCTCCCGATGGCATCACCTTCGAACCCACGCGCGAAATCATCATCCGCCTGCGTAGTGTGAAAGACACCCAAGAGATCGAAACGCTGCGCCGTGCCCAACGCATCACCGACGAAGCGTTCGACCGCTGGCTCACACTCGTCCAACCTGGTATCACCGAAGCCGAACTCACCTGGAAGTTGGAAGTCATTTTGCGCGAACTTGGCGCCCAAGGCCCCAGCTTCGACATCATCGTTGCCGTGGGCGACCACAGCGCCATGCCACACTATCACCCTGTGCCAGGCGACCGCGCCGTGCGCCCCAACGACATCGTCCTGGTCGATTTTGGCGCCCTGGTGGATGGCTACCACGCCGACATGACCCGCACGCTCTATGTCGGCGAGCCCGATGAGCGCTTCCGCGAAGTCTATGCCGCGGTGCTCGACGCTCTGCATCATACCGAAACCACGCTTCGCGCGGGCATGCGTGCGCGTGAAGCCGACGCCCTCGCCCGCGAGCGGCTCACCGAACGCGGCTTCGGCGATGCCTTTGGGCATTCCCTAGGGCACGGCGTCGGCCTCGAGATTCACGAGTTTCCGCGTCTCAGCCCTCGCGCCGCAGAAGACGAAATCGTGCCTGCCAACAGCGTGGTGACCATCGAACCCGGCGTCTATCTGCCGGGCTGGGGGGGCGTGCGCATCGAAGACATGGTCGTTGTTCATGAAGATGGCGTAGACATTCTGACCCGTTCACCCAAAGCAGTGGACTTTTGGAAGATCCATGCTGCGCATTGAAGACCATTGCCAACCACCGTGGCACCCACATTGGGTACGCATCTGCACGGGCACAGGTGAAATCGTGCCCATTCCAGAAGGGTGTCGCCTGCGCGTCTTGCCAGGCGACAACCAGCGCTACCATCTGGCGGAACTGGACGATACGCACATGCGCCCACGCCACGCCTACCTGTGGCGTCCACCCGTGCGCATGCGCGTGCAAGCCCGTTTTTCCTCTCCCAACACCATGCGCGGCACAGCGGGATTTGGCTTCTGGAACATGGCCGTCAGCACCAGCGCCAACACGGTGGACCTGACCGCGCCACACGTCTTCTGGATCTTTCTGGCTTCACCACCGAACCAGCTCGCCCTCACCCCGGGCTGGTCGGGGCATGGCTTCTTCGTGCAGAGCATCCGTAGCCCCGTTCTCCCCCGTTGGGTGGAACGCCTGGGGGTTCTGGCATTACGCCTGCCATTCGTCGCGCGGCGAGCATACCACGCGGCGCAAGCCATCGTACCCGCTGCCGAACGTCCACTCGAACACATAGACCCCACCACATGGCATACCTACCAACTCGAATGGGACCCAACGCGCGTGCGTTGCATGGTAGATGGCCAACAGGTACTCGACGCCCCCATCGCACCACGCGCACCGCTGGGATTCGTTGCCTGGGTGGATAACCAATTCGCCGTCGTGGACAACACACTCCGCGGTGGCTGGCTTGCTGTGGAAGACGAGCAGTTCTTGGACCTGAGAGAAATCGTCATCGAAGAAAGATGAGGGGAACGTATGCATGTCGTTGCTTTTGAACCCGACCTGTTCTTTTCCGTCCGCATCGAAAACACGCTCCGAGCTGCTGGCTACAAAGTCCACATTCTCGAAACCGACGATATCGAACAAGCCCTGGCGCAGATGCCCAGCATCGTGATTGTGGACATCGGCACGCCCGCGCTCAACTGGGAACCGCTGATCCGCACGCTGCATGAGCGTGCCTCATCGGTGCCCATCCTCGCCTTTGGCTCGCATATGGACACCGCCGCCCGCGAACGTGCCCTTGCGGCTGGGGCGTCGCTGGTTGTTGCCCGTTCGCGCTTTGTACACGCCATGCCCGACCTCATCGCCCGACTTGCACGCGAGGAGCAACAGCCATGAGCGTGTCCTACTGGCAACGCCGCCATGCCCGCCACCTCGATACCGAGTACGTCGTCGTTGGTGCGGGCATTGTGGGGAGCTATGCCGCCATGTGCCTCGCCCGCACTGGTGCCGACGTTGTGCTGACAGACGCCCGCCAACCCGCCGCTGGTGCGAGCGGGCGCAACGCGGGATTCCTGCTCAGCGGGCTGGTCTCATACTACCACGACGCGATTGCGCACTATGGGCATGCCACAGCACGCGCCGCCTGGCAACTCAGCATCGAAACACGCGAACGCGCCTTTGCGCTAGCGGAGCAATTCGGCGTCGAACATGCCCGTTGCGGCTCGCTCTTGTTGGCCGTGCGCGACGATGAAGCCCGCGCCCTTGAACAAGCAGCACGTGCCATGCAAGCCGACGGTTTCGCCGCCGACTTCATCCCCCACGACCCGTTAGGGCGTGGCTTTGTGGCTGCCCTGCACAAGCCCGACGACGGCGTGGTTGACCCTGTCGCGCTGGTGCAGGCGCTGGTAGCGCACAGTGGTGCACATAGCGTCTTCGACAACGAAATCTGGGCAATCGAACCCCGCGCTGGCGGTGTTGTGGTACGCGGCGCGCGATACGACATTCATGCGCGGGGGGCACTCCTCGCCTTGAATGCCTACACCCCCCTGCTCGTTCCTGAACTGGCGACCGTGGTACGCCCCGTGCGGGCGCAAATGCTGGTCAGTGCCCCATTGCCCGAACGCATCCTCGATACCGCTGGCTACGCCGACGACGGCTACCAATATTTCCGCCAAAGTCCCGATGGGCGTTTCCTCATGGGGGGTGGGCGGCGGCGGTTCAAAGCCGAAGAAGTTGGATGGGAAGACCGCACAACACCCCACGTACAAGCCGCACTGGCTGAATTTTTGCAACGCTACTTCCCCGACGTCGCAGCCGTGCCCGTGGAACAACGGTGGAGCGGCACCATGGGCTTTACCCCCGATGGACTTCCCGTGGTGGGACGGCTCCCCGACATTCCGAACGCCATCTTTGTCGCAGGCTTCAACGGGCATGGAATGGGACTGGGATTGAAAACCGCCGAACGCGCCGTCGAACACCTATTGCACAATGCGCCACTCGGCTGGCTGGACGTGAACCGTCTGACACGCTGAAAACCATCCACGTGCAAGGAGAACGCCAATGAGCCAGCATCAACCACACATCTACGTTTTGCACGGCCCCAACCTCAACCTGCTGGGGTTGCGCGAACCCGACGTGTACGGGCACACAACACTCGATGACATCGATGCCCGCCTGCGCGAACGAGCAGAAACCGCAGGCGTGCGCCTGACCATTCACCAGAGCAACCATGAAGGTGTCTTGATCGATCTTATTCACGCCGCACGCCAGCACGCCGACGCCATTCTCATCAATCCTGGCGGCTTGACGCATACTAGCGTTGCCCTGCGCGATGCCATTGCCGCCGTCGGCTTGCCAACGGTCGAAGTCCACCTTTCCAACATCCACGCCCGTGAACCCTTCCGCCACACATCACTCATCGCCCCCGTCTGTGTGGGGCAAATCAGCGGCTTTGGGTGGCGCAGTTATCTCCTCGGTCTGGATGCGTTGCTGATGCTCCTGAACGTATGAGATTTCGCTACGCCACGCACTTTGGGTATAGTTGAGCACAGACCCAACACATGAAGTGGCACACATTCGACCATGACGCTTTTTTTACGCTTCCTTGGGACACCACAGATCGAACGCAACGGGCAAGACGTACCATTGCGCCAAAGCAAAGGGCTTGCCCTGCTCGCATACCTGGGATTGGCCGATGCCGCCGTGCCGCGCGAGCGCCTGCTTGCCTTGTTTTGGCCGGAAAGCGCCCCCGAAGCCGCACGAAAAAACCTGCGCAATCTGCTTTGGGGCATCCGGCGCACACTCGGCGGCAATGTCGTGCAAACCGAAAACGACACCTTGCGTCTTGCCCCGACCGTGCCACTGGATGCCCATCTGCTCATGGAAGCCACACAATCGGTACGTGAAGGAGACCTGCCTCCCAACGCCGCCAAGATCGCTTCGCTGTACCGGGGGCCTTTTCTCGACGGGCTGATCCTGCGCGAAGCCCCCGACGTCGAATTCTGGATTGCCACGATGCGTGAGCGCCTGCAACAAGATGCCTTGCGCCTGCTCGAAGCGCTCCTCGCTGCGGCTCGCCAGGCCGGCGATTGGGATGCCGTCGCACATTGGGCACAACAAGCCCTCGCCATCGATCCCCTGCACGAACCCATGCATCAGGCACTCATGGAAGCCTACGCCCGCCTGGGTGACCGCGCTGGCGCACTTGCCCAATACGACCGCCTACGCCAACTCTTGCGCAACGAACTGGGCGTCGCGCCGCTCGACAGCACCGATACCCTGCTGGTCGCCATTCGCGAAGGGCGCATTTCGCCCCTCACGCCACCAACCGCAGCCGAGCCCCTGCCAGCTGCAACATCCGACTGCGCTCCCTCTTCCCCCACACCCGACCAACCGCCCCTCGTCGGGCGCGATGCCGAACTGGCGACCTTGGACGCCGCCTGGCAAACGACTGCCCGCACTGGCTTGGCAGTCGTTACCCTGGAAGGCGAGCTGGGCATTGGCAAAACCCGCCTTTGGCACGAATGGGCAGCACGTCTGCCCAACAGCGTCGCACTTCTGGCAGCACGTGGGCTGGAAGCCACCCAGCACGTGCCCCTTGCACCACTTGCCATGCTCTTGCGTCGCCCGATGCTGTGGAACAGAGTGCACGCCCATGCCGCCACCACACCAGCACTCAGTGCCCTGCACCGTTTACTGCCTGACTTTCTCCCAGCAGGAACCGCCCCTTCCACGCCCCTGCCCCCCGAAGAAGGCCGTTTGCACCTGTTCGATGCCATCTTGCACGCGCTTGCCATCGCCACACAGCCTCACGAGCATGCAGTCTTCGTGCTGGATGATGCCCACTGGGCCGACCCTTCCACACTGGCGTTTCTCACCTACCTGGCAGAACGACGCCCCTGGTCGCGCCTCTTGCTGGTCCTGGCATTCCGCCCCGAAGACACCACACCCGACCTCAATCACCATATCGGCCACTGGGCACGCCTGGGGCGCCTAGCGGCACGCCTCACCTTGCCCCGCCTCGACGCCGACGACGCCATCCAACTGGTCGAAGCGCTAGGCGGTTCACGCACCACAGCCGAAGAACTGGTGCACCGTAGCGGTGGCAACCCATACTTCCTGCTAGAACTGCTGCGAGCAGACGGGCACGACGTACCTGCTCATCTGCGAGCACTCATCGCCGCCCGCCTAGAACGCCTCACAGGCACATCGAAGCAGGTGGCACAGGCCGCCGCCATCCTCGACGGCGATTTCGATTTCGACCTACTGCGCCACACAGCGGGGCGCTGCGAAGAAGAAACCCTCGACGCACTCGATGCCCTTCTTCAACTCGGCATCTTGCGTGAACAAAACGAGCGCTACGAATTCGCCCATCCACTCATTGCCGAAGTGCTGCGCAGCAGCCTGAGCACAGCCCGCCAAAGCTTTCTGCACCGCCGTGCAGCCCAAGCGCTCGAACGCCGGTACGCCGGGCGTGCATCCAGCATGGCCGGGCGCATCGCCACCCACTACGCTCGTGCTGGGCACTCCAAAGAAGCCGCCACCTGGTACGAACGTGCCGGACGGCACGCGCTCTCACTAGCAGCGTTCAGCGAAGCCGTCACCTTCCTGCGCGAAGCCATGCGGCTTGTCCCCACACCTGCTCGTGCCATTGCGCTGGGTATGGCCCTCGCGCAAAGTGGTCATCACGAGGAAGCGCACACGTTGCTGGAACAGGTCATCGCCGAAGCAGAGCAACGCAATGACCAGCGTACGATCGCCGAAGCCGCACTGACACTCGCCGAAACCCATCTGGGCATTGGTGGTGGCGCCCCCATCCTGCACTGGGCACAACGCGCCCTGCAAGCCAATGTGCACGACGATCCCCACATTCAGGCCCGCATTCACTTCACCATTGGCGCAGCGCTCTTACGCCTTTCCCCCTCACTTGAACAGGCTGAACACCATTTGCAGCAGGCGCTTACCCTGGCCGAAACCCACAACGCCCTGGTGGTCACCATCCAGGCCCTCTTCGAGCTTGGGAATCTCTACGCCGAACGGGGCGACTACGAAACTGCCATCCGACACTATCGACAGGTGCTCGAACGCGCCGAAACCCTGGACCTGCGCTTGTACCAAGTGCTGGCGCTCAACAACCTCGCCTATCACCATGCCATTGCGGGGCACCTCGATACGGCCCATACCACTCTGGAACGTGCCTTCACCATCGCCGAAACCCATTCCATCAGCGGCCCGCAACAATACCTGCTCAGCACACAGGGCGAATTGGCACTCCTCACAGGCGATATACAGACCGCCCGCGATGCTTTCTTCGCGGCATTGGCTGCCACTCGCGCAAGCGGCAACAAACTTCACGAAGCCAACGTCCACCTGCACATGGGGCAGCTCGTACTCGAACACGACCAGGCTCCCCAAACCGCCATGGAGCATTTTCATCTGGCATCGGAATACCTTGGCGAAACGGTGGCGTTCCATTTCCAACGCCTGCTTGAACTCTGGACGGCGCGTGCCATGCTCGCATTGGGAGATCACGAAAGCGCCGCCCACCTGCTAGTGCGCGTGCGTACCCATCTGCATGGAAGCGACCGCCGCCCACTGCTCGACTTACTCGAAGTCACTCAGTCCCTTCTCCGCAGCCAGCCAAGCCCCTCGAGGGACTGAGCATCGCTCAAACGCCTAACAACAATCGAAGGAGGAGACCGATGTCCGAATATGAGCGGTTGCTCACATCATACGCCTGTTGTACTGGCACCCATCCGATGCTGCCCGACGCAGAGCACGCACGTACATTCCACACCCAGGCCGATGATTCCGAGGCCGTCCTCATCGCCACCCCATCCCTCGAACGTGCCCACCAGTTTGAAATCATCTTCTACCACGCGGTGGGGCCGCGTGCCGACGCCCTCATGCGACGCCTCTTCCACACGGCATTGCCCACCTTGCAAGCCGACGCCACGCAACTTGTGACCACCTTTCGACCTGTTCAGGCAGCGTGGGACCTTCGCCATTGGGGGTTCGAGCCGCTCGACCGCCTGCGCATGGTCCGCAATCTCACCACCTTCCACGCTCCCGAACCGCTTGTTGCTGATGAATACTTCATCGCCCCCCTGCGTGATGCCTACGTGGACGATCTGGTTCGTCCGTTCATCACAGCCAATGCGGGCACTGTCGAACACCATCTCTTTGCCATGTCGCCTGAACGCGCCCGCACTCACCTGCGCACCTTCGCGACGTCCATGCACACCAGTAACAACCAGGTGAGTTTCGTAGTCCTGCATTCGGGAACGCCCGTGGGGGCATTGCTGGCCCGCCGCCCCACGCCCGAACGGGGCGAACTGTGGCAAATTTTCGTTGCGCCTGAACACCAGGGGCGCGGCTTGGGGCGTGCCCTGCTGCTGACGGCCCTTCGGGCACTCAAAGAACAAGGAGCACGCGAAGCCGAAGTCGAATCGGCACGCCACTTGCCCGCCTACTTTCTCCTGCGCTGGCTCGGTTTCGAAGATGTCAGCACCATTCCACTTCGTTTCTGGTTGAAGGTGATGAGCACATGAGCTTGCCCATCGCCTTGCTGACAGGTGCCGCGGGCGTGTTGGGGCGCGCCCTCTTGCGCCATGCGCCTTCTACATGGCGTATCGTTGCCCTGCAACGTCACACGCCCGTGGCATGGTCACACACACATACCCTCGACCTGGTCGACCGCGACGCAGTCTTCCAACTGTTCGATACCCTTCATCCCACACTGGTCATCCATGCCGCCGCTGGCTTCCGCGACGAAACCCTGGCACGCGATGTCGAAGCCGCCACAGAGAACATCGCCCGTGCCGCAGCCGAATACGGGGCAGGCCTCATCCACATGAGCACCGACCTGGTGTTCGACGGGCAACACGCCCCCTACGACGAAGACGCCACCCCATCCCCAATTCACCCCTATGGCCGCGCCAAAGCGACCGCCGAAGCCATCGTCCGCGAGCATCTCCCCGATGCGGCCATCGTGCGAACATCGCTCATCCTCTGCACCACCCCGCTCGACCGCAACAGTGCCTGGGTGGTAAATGCCTTGCGGCGAGGCGAACCCATTTCGCTTTTCGTGGACGAGTTGCGCTGTCCCATCCCCGCCGACGACCTGGCCCGCCAGATTTGGAAACTGGCATGCCTTCCCCCTACACAACACGCCGGCGTCTGGCACCTGGTTGGGCCAGAAGCGCTCAGCCGCTATGCGCTGGGGGTGCTGCTTGCCCTGCACCACGGCCTTCCAACGAGCGGTATTCGTCCGGCGTTCAACCGTGATTTTCCCACGCCACGTCCGCGCGATGTGCGCCTGGTTTCATCGCGTGCCGCTGCGTTGACACAACATGTCCGCGGTGCAACCGAATACCTCATCACACCATCTTGAAAGAATGCACATGTTTCCAGGAGAGGGAACCATGCTCGACACCAACCATGTGTACGATTATGTCATCATCGGTTCCGGATTTGGGGGATCGGTTTCGGCAATGCGGCTTGCCGAAAAAGGGTATTCGGTGCTGGTCATCGAAAAAGGCAAACGCTGGCACGATGATGAATTTGCCCGCACCAACTGGAATGTGCGCAAATATATTTGGGCGCCGCGGCTGGGCGCCTATGGCATTTTGCAGATCAGCTTGCTGAAAGGGGTCATGGTGCTGCATGGTGTCGGTGTTGGCGGCGGCAGCCTGGGCTACGCGGCTGTGCTGGAAGTGCCTACCGACGAAACATTTGCCACACCTGCGTGGAACGACCCCTTGCCCTGGGGAGAGGTACTGCGCCCCCACTACGAAACCGCGCGGCGCATGTTGGGCGTCGCCCGCAATCCACGGCTCTGGCCTGCTGACGAAGCCTTGCGCACCATTGCAGAGCGGCGCGGTTTGGGGCACACCTTCCGCCCTACCGATGTGGGTGTCTTCTTTGGTGAACCCGGCAAAACCGTGCGCGATCCCTTCTTCGGTGGCGAAGGGCCCGCCCGCACGGGGTGTATTCATTGCGGTGGGTGCATGGTGGGGTGTCGCTACAACGCCAAAAACACACTGCCCAAAAACTACCTCTACTTTGCGGAAAAGTATGGCGCCCGCATTCTTTCCGAACGCGAAGTGATAGATGTGCGCCCGCTCCAAAGTGAACGCGATGGTGCCCGATACGAGGTTGTGTACCGCCCCTCGCTGGGCTGGTGGCGACGCCCGATCGAGCGGGTGCGTGCCCGCCACGTGATTTTTTCTGCCGGTGTCATGGGCACGATGCGTTTGCTGCTGACCTTGCGGGATGTGAAAAAATCGCTGCCAGCGCTCTCGCCACGCCTGGGAGAACGCATCCGCACCAACAGCGAAGCGTTGCTGGGGTCGGGGACACGACGGCGCGATGTCGATTTTTCGCGCGGCGTTTCGATCACGTCCATCACCAACATCGACAAGACGACGCGTGTCGAACCAGTGCGCTATCCCGACGGTTCGTCGTTGATGCGCTTTCTGAGCGCCCCACTGGTGGACATGGACGCCAGTGTGCCCGAACGCCTGCGCTACTCGATCGAATGGTATCTGCGCCACCCACGCACCACATTCGACATGTATGTGAAGCCCGGTTGGGCACGGCGCAGTACGATTCTGCTGGTGATGCAACATACCGACAACCGCATGCGCTTTCGCATTGGGCGCAGTGTGTACACCCTCTTTCGCCGCGGACTGATCGCTGAGCAGGAACCTGGGTACGAAATTCCGGCGCAAATTCCCGGTTCGCACGCGCTGGCACGAGAATTTGCCCAACTGACTGATGGAGAAGCCCTGGGGAACGTGGGAGAAAATCTGCTCAATCTGCCGACCACGGCGCACATCTTGGGTGGTGCCCCAATTGGCAAGAGTGCTGCCGAAGGCGTGGTCGACGAACGTTTCGAGGTCCACAACTACCCGGGGTTGTACATCGTCGATGGGTCGGTGATGCCAGCCAATCCCGGCGTCAACCCGAGCCTGACGATTACCGCGCTGGCAGAGTATGCCATGGCGCACATTCCAGCCGCACCATAAAAAGCAGCCCTGCCAGAACGCCTCACGGTCTGACAGGGCTGTACGCCTGCCTCACCAAATACCCATGCTTCAGCCTTCAACCAGTTCGCCACCAATCCAGACCTGTGCGATGGTCTCGGGAGCGCCAAGCGTGTACACCACATCACGCCAGTCGGCGCTGGCGAGGACGAGAAAATCGGCGCGGCACCCTTCTTCTAGCCGCCCACGATCCCGAACACCCAAAGCGGCCGCCGCATTGGCTGTGGCCGCGGTTAGGGCTTCGGCCGGGGTCAACCCATTGAGGCGCACGGCAAGCGCCACCGCCAGCTGCATGGAGAAAAGCGGACTCGACCCCGGGTTGAGGTCGGTTGCCACGGCGACCGGAACGTTGGCATCCACCAGGATACGCCCCGGTGCCGGCGGCAGGCCTAAATGCAAACTGACGCCGGGCAAGAGCGTCGCCACGGTACGCCCCTGCGCCAGCGCAGCCACTTGCGCCTCGCTCGATGCTTCAAGATGATCGACCGAGAGTGCCCCCAGCTCGACCGCCAGTTCGACACCCCCCAGTGCGTGAAACTGGTCGGCGTGGACTTTGAGTTCCAGACCATGTGTTTTGGCGGCTTCCAAAATGCGACGGGCTTCTTCTACAGTGAACGCTTCCTGCTCGATGAAGACATCCACAAAGCGCGCCAGTCCCTCGCGCACCACAGTGGGAATGAGATGTTCAACAACGTCTTGCACATACTGCTCGCGCCCCTCAGCAGGCGGCACATGGATGAGCAAGGTGGGGAACAGTGCCGCAGGCGTTTCGGTTTGCAGGCGAGCAATGGCACGCAACATGTTGAGTTCGGCTTCCGGCGTCAGTCCATACCCGGATTTCACCTCGATGGTTGCCGCGCCCGAGCGTAAAAGCGCCGCCACACGTGGCTTGGCAAGTGTCACCAACGTCTCGACAGACGCAATCGCTGTCTGGCGCACCGTCTGGTAAATGCCACCCCCTGCTGCCAGAATCTCCTCGTAGGATTTGCCTTGCGCGCGTGCTTCGAAATCATCCAGGCGATGGCCAGCCCAGATGGCGTGCGTATGCGAATCCACAAATGCGGGAATGACCGCCCGGCCGCCCACATCAATCACACGGTCATGGTTGCCGTTCCAGTCGCGCAACGCCCCAATCCAGATGATGCGCCCATCCTGTACGGCAAACGCGGCTTCGGGCAAGCGGTGCAACAATCCTTGCAACGTCCCACGATGCAAGCCGCCCCCCAGCGGGGTTACCAGTTCAGCACAATTCGTAAACAGCGTGATGCTCATGATGCGTCTCCGCGTGCGGCATGATGCGATGCCGTTGCAGCCAACATGATTTCGACCAGCAAACGCGCTGCGAGCAAGGCGCTGTTGCCATTCACGTCGAGAGAAGGCGTCATCTCAACGAAATCGACACCCACCAGAAAGTTACGGGCAGCAGTTGCCTGAATGATACTGACCACCTCACGGAACGACAACCCGTCGGCTTCGGGGCTGCTAGTGGCAGGGAAAACGGACGGGTCGAGTGCATCCACATCGAACGAAAGATAGACGGGTTTGCCTTCTGGCAAGAAGGTTTCGATATCGGCATCGAACAAATCTTCCCGAAAGACGAGCCGATGTCCTCGCTTGATCGCCGCATCCACCGCTTCGCGGTCGAACCGGACCCCGCGCAAGCCTATCGTGGTTATGTGGCGCAGGTTGGGAAGCACTTCGACCGCGCGGCGGAAGGGGCTGGAATTGGAGTAGCGGGTCTCGTTGCGAATATCGGTGAAATCAAGGTGCGCATCAATCTGGACAATGTGCAAATCGTCCACATCGTCGAATGCTCGCAAGAGCGGGAAACTCACACTGTGGTCGCCCCCAATGAAGATGGGCAAGGTGGCATGCTGCCGCAACGCACGCGCTGCGGCAGTGATACGGTCGAACGCGAGCATGGGTTCGAGTGTGGGCAAATCAACGTCACCTGCATCCACCACGTGATAGTCAGTGAGACGGTAGCCATGGCGGGGATGGTAGTAGCCTTCAGGTGGCAGCGCATAGCGCAGGCTGGCTTCGCGGATGGCACGCGGCGCAAAACGCGCGCCAGGGCGGTAGCCCACAGTGATGTCGAATGGCACGCCGAGCAAGGCGGCATCGGCGTGCCATTCAGCGTCCAATGAACGGGCTTCAGCGCGGAAGAAGGTCGCAATTCCCGCAAATGGCAACATTTATTCCTGCTCCCATCCACACAAATCAACGCCTCGCTCGCGTGCCACCGCTTTGGCTTTCTCGTAGCCGGCGTGGGCATGGCGCATCACCCCTGTGCCGGGATCGTTGGTGAGGACACGCTCCAACCGCCAGGCGGCTTCATCGGTGCCATCGGCGACGCTCACCTGCCCGGCATGGAGCGAGTAGCCCATGCCGACCCCTCCGCCGTGGTGGAAACTCACCCAGCCCGCGCCCGAAACAGCATTCAACGCAAAGTTGAGGAGTGGCCAGTCAGCAATCGCATCCGAGCCATCCAGCATGGCTTCGGTTTCGCGGTAGGGGCTGGCAACGCTGCCAGCGTCCAGATGGTCGCGCCCAATGACGATTGGTGCTTCGAGGTCGCCACGCCGCACCATCTCGTTGAAGAGCAAGCCCGCCTTGTCGCGTTCGCCATAGCCCAGCCAACAGATGCGGGCCGGCAACCCCTGGAATTTGAACGTCTTGACGCCATGCGTCAGCCAACGGCGCAACCCTTCATCTTCGGGGAAGAGTTCGAGCAAAGCACGGTCGGTTTTGTAAATGTCTTCGGGATTGCCCGACAATGCCGCCCAGCGGAAGGGACCACGCCCTTCGCAAAACTGGTCGCGGATGAAGGCAGGCACGAAACCGGGGTAGGCGAACGCATCCTCGAACCCACCTTCTTTGGCGAAGGCACGCAAATTGTTGCCATAGTCGAAGGCAATCGCGCCGTGTTTCTGCATTTCGACGATGGCAGCGCAATGCTGCGCCATAGCGTGAAGCGCCCGTTGCTTGTACCCTTCGGGGTCGCGCTGACGGAGTGTGTCGGGGTCTTCGCCCTCGTCGAGCAGGGGCACGTAGCCGTAGAGCGGGTCGTGGGCACTGGTCTGGTCGGTGACGAGGTCGGGAATGAAGTTGCGGCGTACCATTTCGGGCAACACCGCCGCAGCGTTGCCTAGCAAACCGATGGAGAGCGGTCGTCCTTCCCGTTTCGCTTCTTCAGCCAGGCGCAACGCTTCATCGAGGTTGTCGGTCCAGGTATCAAGGTAATTGGTTTCGAGACGGCGCTGAATGCGGTGCGGATCTACCTCGACGACGATGGCCACCCCTTCGTTGAGCGTGATGGCGAGCGGTTGTGCGCCTCCCATGCCACCCAACCCTGCGGTCACAGTGATGGTGCCTTTGAGCGAACCGCCGAAGTGTTTTTTGGCCGCCGCCAGGAACGTTTCGTATGTCCCTTGTAGGATGCCTTGCGTGCCAATGTAAATCCAGCTGCCCGCTGTCATCTGCCCGAACATGATGAGTCCCAGACGTTCCAGTTCGTCGAATACGTCCCACGTCGCCCACTTGGGCACCAGGTTGGAATTGGCGATGATGACGCGCGGCGCCAGTTCATGCGTGCGGAAGACGCCCACAGCCCGCCCGGATTGGACGAGCAACGTTTCATCGTTTTCGAGGCGGTCGAGCACGCTTATGATGCGTTCCACATCTTCCCAGCTTCGGGCAGCTTTGCCACGTCCACCGTACACAATCAGGTCTTCGGGCTTTTCGGCCACATCGGGATCGAGGTTGTTGAGCAACATGCGCTTGGCCGCCTCTTGAATCCAGCCTTTGGCTGTGCGGTGTGGTCCACGTGGTGCACGAACCGTGCGTGTTTTGAGGGTCATGGTTTCACTCCCTTGTGAATCTGTCGGTTGGTTGTTGGATGTTGGTAGTATAGCCGCTTCTCACACAACCAGGCAAAAGATTCTCCCCCTGGTGATGACCCAAAACGTGGTGGGGGGTGGGAAGAGACGAGACGTCGGTCTGGAAACAGACGGGGGTTGGTGACCGAAGTGCTGCGTTTCGGGTGCCACACCGTCACGCCGTTGCTGATGACCGTGGGGCGGGGAGAACGGGATTGGAGCGCTGGGCTTATGCCGTGCTGGTGTTGGCCGCTTCTCGCGCGTGAGGGCTCACGAGGGGGCCTCGGCCGCCGACACACTGGGGGCAGGGGCAGGGGCCGCTGGGCCTGAGGAGCGACGCACCTCTGGCAGGTGCGTCGCTCCTTG
>WFOS01000098.1 GCA_015487975.1 Ardenticatena sp. | reverse complement strand
TCCATCACCCAGACATGCACCTTCACCAGCATGCCGACTTCGAGTTGCCCGTTCACTTCGCTTTGCGGCGTCAGCAGGAGCGTCCAACCGGCGACGGTTACACTGCCTTCGTCCAAGGCTTCCACAAACGCGACCATCTCGATTTCGCCCGTGGCACCCTCTGGAGCTTCATTGGCATTTTCATCGGCGTTTTCGTTGTTGTTGGCGTTATCGTCGTCTTCGTTTGCATTGCCATTATTGCCATTATCGTCGTTGTCGTTGCCATTGTCGTCGTTTGCATTGTCGTCATTGGCATTGCCATTGTGGTTTGCGTTCTCGTTGCCATTGGCATTGTCGTTGTCTTCCTCGTCCACAGGCTCGATTTCGCGTGCTACCAGCGTCCCGTCTTCAGCCAGGGAGACGCGTACCTTCACCATCGTACCGACGTCAATTTGCCCTTTGATTTCGGTCGCATCGGTCAGGTACACCGTTTGCCCCGCCACAACGATCGTGCCATCGCCCATGGCCTCGATCGGGGCTACCACTTCGACCTCGCCATCAGCGTCGAATGAGATGTTTTGCGCGAGCGACAATTCGCTTCCCGTGGTTCCCAGGGTTTGGGCGTCTGCACAGCCGGTTGCTAGCAGCACAGCCAGCAAACTCATCAGCAAGAATGTCAACGTTCGTACAGATTTCATCGTTCAACCTCCTTCTTTATTTTGTGAATGGATTGGTTTTCGATACTGGCATCAACAACACGTCCAGCGTTACGGAAAGGTTACGGCGAAAATCACAGCAAAATCATCACGATACACCTCCTTCAAATACGGATCGTCTGCCGCGACACGCAGAAAAGCGGCGTGTCGATGATCGGTGAACACATACTCGGCGTCGAAGAATGTGCGGATGGTGAGCCCCGGTGTCGGATTGCGTCCTTCGGTAATGTCCACCCAAATTTTGTAGAGCCCGGGATTGGCGCGTTGTAGAAAGACGGGATCGAGCCCCACGAGATAGGTGTTGTGGTGATTGAAGTAGAAAAGGCGTGGAAAATCATCCCAGTCGGTTTGAAAGACACGGCTATGCGTCGGCGTATTTTCGGCCAACCATGTTGCCGCTGCTTGATAGCGCTCATAGGGCGCAGAACGTTGCACAGCGGCCTGGGCCCGCGGCACTGTGTAGAAGCCCCCCACCGCCAATCCTGCAAGCAACAGGCCAATACTCAGCATGTTGGAGCGCCGCGACGCCGTTCGCGCGAGGAGAGGCCCCACATGGTAGGCTGCGAACAGCAAAACGAACGGAGGGGCGTACTCGATGAAACGCCGCGACTGCATGAGCATCATCCCAAAGAGCAAGACGCACAGCGTCAGAAAGAGGCTTTCTGTGCGTCGGCGTGCGCCGAAAGCCGCTTGCGCCATCCATCCCAGTGCCAGCAACACCAGGCCAGGTGCCATGTTGCGCACCAACTGGTCGGTTTTGTACGGATACCATTCATTGCCAACCGAAATTTCGGTAGGCGAGCCGATTTTGGGCGCGATGTGATGCCAGAGGAAAAGCACGTTTTGTGGAAAGTAGGGATTGACGACCAGTCCCGCGGCAATGCCAAGCAGGCTGTACGCCAGCGGCCGCCATTCAAAACGTCCGCGCGTTAGCAGGGTGGCGATGCCATAGAGCCCCGCCAGGGCAATGAGCAGTGGAAAGGCATTGTACGCCCAAACATACAAGAACCCGACAAGCACCAGCCGCCGATAGTGTCCATCCAGCAACCAGGCAACGGCGATGAAGAGGAGCGCCAGCGAAAGTGATTGCGCTCGTGGCATGCTCATGCGGTAGAGGAAGGCATCCGACACAACGAAGAAGCCCAAGGCCCAAAGCGTTGCCCACGGAATCTCACGCCGTCGCAAAACCCTCCAAAGCGCTGTGCCAGCCAGCGCTGCCATGAAGACGCTACCCCACTTCGCCCCCAGCCGTAAATCGCCAAAGGTGAATGGCGTGAGGAGAAGGTGGAACAGGTAGTGGTGATCTACGAAACGGTTTGGATCGAGCACTGTGAGCGGCAACCAGATGAAGTCAGGACGCAGACTTTCGGTGCGTAGCAAATAGGCCATTTTGATATGGTAGTAGCCGTCGTTGCCCACCAGGTTGGGGGTAGAAAATTGCAGCCAGGCCATACCGGCCACGAAAAGCGCAAAAACCCCAATCGTCTGCATGATGGTGTGCAGATGCAGGTGTTCCCATCCTGCTGCCAGCAGGTCTCCTTTCCTCTTTGCTCGTTGCGCCGTTGGCGTCCTAGATTGAACAAGCCGTAGATCGTTCATGATGTTCCTCAGTGCACAGGTGCTCTTAGGGCATGCTTCGCAAGGGAAGACGAACGGATGCAGAAAAGGTTACGGCCGATTGAGCAATGCCGCGCTGTATGTGAGCAGGTTGGTCGTAGATCATAGGGGCAACTTCCCCCATTTTCCCCCGACATTGACCGCCTTACTCCCACAGACTATAATTCGACAGACGTCGAAGGCGTTGCGAGAACACACTTCTTTGCATGTGACGGGCGGAACACAGGAACATACACATTCATGTATCGCATAGGGCTTGCCGATCTCTGGTTGGTCTATCGGCTCCAACGCAGAGGGGTCCGATTGGACGTGCGTTCGGCTGTGCTCGAACCTGCATCGCCATTACGCCCGGTTCTGCCCGCGCTTCTGTCACCGTGGCATACCCGCGTCGTCACCATCCCCTTGCGCCGGCGAGACCAGGGCCGACGGCAGCATGGTTTCCTGCAATTGCGCTGGCGAAGCACTCTTCCAGCCATGGACGTGCTCTACATTGCTCCATCGCTGGAACATGCGCCTGGCGTTACATGGTTTTGGAAACACTTGCTTCAACATGGCGCAGAAGTTGCCGGGGCTGCCGGGGCACAACGGATCTTTGCCCACGTGCCCGCTGAACGGCTTGCCGAAATCGAGGTGTTGCGCCAATCGGGCTTTGCACTCTACGCCCAGGACCGGCTGTATCGGCTGGACCCGCCATGGTCATCTGAGGGGAGGGCAACCGTACCACGCCATTGGACGCCACAATTCGACGCTGATACGCATGGTGTGGGGCAGCTCTACCGGGCGATTACGCCGGCTGTTGTGCAGCAGGCCGAAGCCATGGGAAGCAATGGCGATACGCCCACGTACAGTGGTTGGTGGGGCGAAACACGCGAAGGGTGTTATGTGGTGCGGCAGACGCCAGGCGAGGTGTTAGGGTATTTGCGGCTCACGCGTGGGCAGCGTGGTCACTGGCTCAAAATCGTGCTTCATCCGGAGCTGAGCGATCGTGCCGAAGCGCTGGTACGCGAAGCGCTCAGCCTGATGCGTGACTGGCCGCAGCGCCCCATTTTCTGCGACGTGCGCGAATACGAAGGCTATGTGGGCGAAGGGCTACAGCAACATGGCTTTCGCCCGGTGATGACACGCCGTTTGCTGGTGCGCCACACCACGAAACCCGTACGTGTTTCCGAGCGCCAGCGCGTGCGTGTGCTCAATGGGGCACGAGAACGTGCCCCCACGATGAGCGCCGAGCAGGTGCCGCCAACATACCCATTTGCCAATGACAAGCTCTGATGAACCTGACCAACAGGAGGCTCGAAAAAGGAAGCAGAGATGACACAACTGGAAACAAGACACGAACCGATGGAACTGACAGAGGAAGAAACAGCCGTGGTCAACCAAATGATTACTGACGATATCGAAGCGTTGCTGGATGTGTTGCCGCCACGTATTCGCGAGCGTTTGCGCGCTATGCCTGATGGCGATCAACTCATCGAAATCATCATGGATCTCGGGCGGTTGCCCGAAGCCCGCTTCCCCGACCGTGAAGTCGTATTGAGCGACCACGAGATTACGCACGATGATTTGGAATACGTCGTCAGCCGCATTGGTGAATTTGGCGGTGACAACCGTGCTGGGATCGAACGCACGTTGCATCGCATTAGCGCCATCCGCAATCGGCGGGGCGATATTGTGGGGCTGACGTGCCGTGTGGGGCGTGCTGTGTTTGGCACGATCGACATCATCCGTGATATTGTCGAAAGCGGCAAGAGCATTCTGCTGTTGGGGCGTCCCGGTGTGGGGAAAACAACTATGCTGCGCGAAACCGCGCGTGTGTTGGCTGAAAAGAAGCGCGTCGTGATTGTGGACACGTCGAACGAAATCGGTGGCGACGGCGACATTCCGCACCCTGCCATTGGGCGTGCCCGCCGGATGCAGGTGCCGCGCCCTGAATTGCAACACGAAGTCATGATCGAAGCCGTCGAAAATCACATGCCTGAAGTCATCGTCATCGACGAAATTGGGCGTGAACTGGAAGCCCTTGCCGCCCGTACCATCGCCGAGCGCGGCGTGCAGCTCGTTGGAACTGCCCACGGCAACACGCTCGACAACCTGCTCATGAACCCAACATTGAGCGACTTGCTGGGGGGCATTCAAAGCGTTACCCTCTCTGATGAAGAAGCGCGCCGGCGTGGCACCCAAAAAAGCGTGCTGGAACGCAAAGCGCCCCCCACCTTCGACATCGTGATCGAAATCCAAGATCGCAACACGCTGGTCATTCACCATGATGTGGCGCGTGCCGTCGATGCGATGCTGCGCGGGTATCCCGTCAACAGTGAAGTGCGGCGCCGCGACGACTCGCGTCCCAGTGGGTACGTCAGTGAGGAGATGGCGGTGGAACCGGGCGAAATGTTGCGGCGTGCAGGCGGCCTGCGTGGGCGTTCGACGCTCAACGAGCGCACCCCCACCCGTGGCGACGATGGAAGCCGCGATGCGGCCCTGCCTGAAAGCCGGGGCGCAACGGTTCCCATGAGCAGCCCGGTGCGTTCGACCATGCGCGTCTATCCCTACGGTATCAGCCAGAACCGCCTGAAACAAGCTGCCAAAGCGCTCAACCTACCGCTGCTCATCGTCACCGATTTGGGCGAAGCCGACATGCTGATGACGCTGCGAAGCTACTACCGCAAGCGCCCACAACTGATCAGCGATGCCGAACGGCGTGGCTTGCCCGTCTATGTCCTGCGTTCCAACACGGTGACGCAAATGGAACAAGCCCTGGCGGATATCTTTGGATTGGCCGCCGAAGTCGATCCGTACACCCGTGCTATGGAAGAAGCCCGTGCGGCGATCGAAAAAATCCAGTCGGGGCAAGCCAGCAGCGTCGAACTTTCGCCCCAAAGCGCATACATTCGGCGGCAACAACACGAATTGGCGCGGCAGGCCAACCTCATCAGTCGGAGTTTGGGCAAAGAACCGCGTCGCCGCGTGCGTATCTACGCCAACAAAACAATCTGACACATGATGTTTGCCTGTTGGAAGAAGGCGGCTCGTATGCCGCCTTCTTTTGCTTGTGCGTCATTTGCTGGATTTGTGAAAGAAGCGTTGACATGCCCCCTGGCAAGGCTATACTACGGCCACGTGCCGAATTGGAGGCGGGAGTTCCCGTGAGAGGATGAATCATGTTTCCTAGTGACCCATCGAATCGTCGAACCGTGCGTAAAATTCTTGTGCGGCCACGCAAAACCGCTCAAACACCCCCCAAGGAAGCAGAAAAAACGGCGCATACAGACGATAGCGCCTCTGCAACGCCTGCTCCCCGCGATGAAGTGCTTGCCAACATTACCAAAGCCTTTCAGCAAGAACTGGCGCACGCCTACAA
Organism: Ardenticatena sp.; assembly: GCA_015487975.1. GTDB lineage: Bacteria > Chloroflexota > Anaerolineae > Ardenticatenales > Ardenticatenaceae > Ardenticatena. The sequence continues at coordinate 6,552 of WFOS01000098.1, read as the reverse complement.
GGAACGTGATGAATGGCAGCAGCGGTATGCTGAACTGGAAGAAGAAACGCGCCACATGCGCGAACGCTTGCGCCGTATCGCCGAAGATGAAGCCTTTCGCGAGCAAATTCGCACACTCGAAAAAATGCTCGAAGTTGCCGACAACATCGAACGTGCCCTGGCAGCCGCGGATGAACCATCAGCGTTGGCCGAGGGGGTGCGATTGACCTACCGCGAGCTAATGCGTGCGTTGCAAGAACTGGGTGTCGAACGGATTGAGGCGTTGGGACGCCCCTTCGATCCGGCGGAACATCACGCGGTGGGGATGGTCGCGTCGCAAGACCATCCGCCGGGCACGGTTGTGGCCGTTGAACGCCCTGGGTATCGGTATCGTGGGCGTGTGTTGCGACCGGCATTCGTGCATGTTGCCGGCGAATCAGAGGCATAGTCGCGCAGCCCCGCAAGGTGTCGAGACCAAATGAGTGAGCGCAAAAGGTGACCTATGGCAAAAGATTACTATGCCATTTTGGGGGTTTCGGTTTCTGCTACACAAGAAGAAATCAAACATGCCTATCGGAAGTTGGCGCGCCAATACCATCCCGACCGCAATCCAGGCAACAAACAGGCCGAAGAGAAGTTCAAGGAAATCAACGAAGCCTATGAAGTTCTGGGCGATCCTGTCAAACGACGGCGCTATGATGCTACCCGAACCAGCACGCGCACACATTCGTTTGGCGGCTGGTCGCGTCCTGGTAGCAGCTCAGTGAACGTGGAAGATCTTTTCGAGTCCATCTTCAACAATTTTGCGCGACGCCAGCAGGCGGCGCATCAGCCTGCGGACATCGAACAGGAAGTTGAAGTTACCCTGCGCGAAGCCTACCAGGGCACACGCCGCCTGATTACGTTGAATGGTGAGCAGTTCGAGGTCAAAATTCCACCGGGCGTTTACACGGGCGCCAAGGTGCGTGTGCGTGGCAAGGGGCGGCGTACCCCCAATGGGCGTCGTGGTGATCTTTACTTGCTCATCGAGGTGATGCAAGACCCCATCTTTCGGCGCGATGGTGACGACCTGATCGCCCCTGTGAAAATCGATGTGTACACTGCTGTTCTGGGGGGCGAAGTAGAAGTCCCGACATTGGATGGCAAGGTTATCTTGCGTATTCCGCCGGGCACTGGCGGCGGAAAACGGCTGCGTATTCGTGGAAAAGGGATGCCCAATCTGAAAGAACCAGGCCGCTTTGGCGACCTGTATGCGGATATCATCGTCACCGTACCCACATCGCTTTCACCGCGTGAGCGTGAGTTGTTCGAAGAATTACGGCGCTTGCGCCAGCATCGGACCTAGCCCACAATCAGCCGCAATCAAACTCAAGGCAAGGAGTAGGGAAAATGGAACGAAATAGCCGTGCGATTGTCACCGCTTTGTTGAGTATTATTTTGGTGTCGCTTTTATGCCTGTGTATGTTGATTTTTGGCGTTGTGTTGTGGCAACAATCTGGCGATTCGCAAGCCTTGCTCGACTCGCTGTCCGATGGGGCGACCCCCACAGCCCCACAGACGGCTCCGTTGACAGAAGAAGCGCCCACGGCGCCTGAAACACAACCCGAACCATCCAGCATCGCGTCGTTGACCGATGAGCAGGTTGTGGCTGCCCAAAGCCGTGTCATCCGACGCGTGTACGAACGAGTTGCCCCAAGCGTCGTCAACATCGTTGTAACCAGCAGGACAGCTTTGGGTGGGGGCGAAGGAAGTGGCTTCGTGGTTGACAAGGAAGGGCACATTGTGACCAACAACCACGTGGTTGCCGAAGCCGACGAGATCATTGTGCGCTTCTCCGAAGGAACGGAAGTCAAGGCCTCGCTTGTTGGAACAGCTCCTGATGTTGACCTTGCTGTCATCAAAGTGGATGTCGATCCTTCGATTTTGGTGCCGGTGGAAATGGGGAGTATGCAAGACCTGGCGGTTGGGGATTTGGTCATTGCCATCGGCAACCCCTTTGGGTTTGAGCGTACCGTCACAACCGGGATTGTCAGTGCGTTGGGACGCACGATCCCACGCGCCACAGGCCAATTTTCGCTCCCCAATCTCATTCAAACCGATGCCGCCATCAACCCTGGTAACTCTGGTGGGCCTTTGCTGGACATCTACGGACGTGTCGTGGGGGTCAACACACTCATCTTCTCCCAAGCACCGGGGACCAACTCTGGTGTTGGGTTTGCCATTCCAGTTGATACGGTCAAGCGGGTTGTGCCCGACCTGATCGAGACCGGGCAATTCCAGTATCCCTATATCGGGATTCAGGGGCTTTCGTTGACCCCAACACTGGCTGAAGCATTGGGGACGCCTGTTGAACATGGCGTGCTCGTCCTCGAGGTCGTTCCCGATTCGCCCGCCGAAAAAGCAGGTTTGCGTGGTGGAACCGAGGAAGTCGAGGTGCCCGGTTTTGGGGTTGTGCTCAAAGGTGGCGATATCATCATCGGTATCGATGGAGTGCGCGTCGAATCGTTCGATGATCTCATCAACTATCTCGACACCAAGCGCGTTGGCGATACCATTCGGTTGCGTATTGTCCGCAATGGCGAAGAACAGGATCTCGACCTGACGCTTGGTCCACGACCACGATCTTTGCCCTAATCGGTGCTCATCAACTAGTAGTGCATGTACTCCCCCCCCCGCACAGCGTCGTGCGGGGGGGAGTTGCTGTGGGCGGTGGCATTCAGTAGCCAGCCACGTTGACCAGCGGTTCTTGCATACCATCTGGGTCGCCCGTCCAGTCGAACGTGCCACTCGCAAGCAATGCCGCCTTGACCTCAGCAGGCGTCGCGTTCGGGTGCGTGGCGCGATACAACGCCGCCGCGCCTGCGACATGGGGCGCTGACATGGACGTGCCGCTCATCAGCGTGTAGCCGCCATCCTTGTATGTGGAATAGACGCAGACCCCCGGGGCCGTCAGGTCGACCGCTGCGCCATAGTCGCTGAATGGCGCCCATCCATCGTCGGGCGTTGTGCACGTTGTGGATATACCCAAGCCGCCTGGCTTGCCATCGTAGTCCGCAATGGCTGAGACAGTTATCACTTCCTCGTATCGTGCTGGCACATACTTGCCTGCGTCTGCTGCAAAGTTCCCCGCCGCCACCACAATCGTGACACCCGCCGCCACAGCGTTGCAGATGGCTTCATGCAAACCACCATCCGTACACGAACCCGCTTCACCAATTCCGCTCATGCTCATGTTGGCGACATCGATACGGTCTGCATGGGCGACCACCCAATCAACGCCACACAACAGACTATCGGCTGTGCCGTAGCCTAAATCGTTGAAAACTTTGATTGCCCACAACCGGGCACCCGGTGCGACGCCCACCACGCCAAAATCATTGTCGCGTGCACCGATAATGCCGGCCACATGTGTCCCATGCCCAAATCCATCATCGAACTGGCGTTTGGGGCCGCCAAGGCAATTGTACCCACCCACCACATTCAAGTCGGGATGGTCCACATCGATACCACTGTCGATGATGGCGACGTTTACCTTCACCATTCCCCTGCCATCGCCCGCCATCACACTGCTTGCGGGCGCACCAATGCGTGCAATCCCTGGTGGAACAACCTGCGGGCCGGATGACGCGCCACCGTTGTCACCGTTGCAATTCAAGCGGCACGGCTTGCCTTCCAGCACAAACACCTGATTGGGAATGATAGCTTTGACGCGGGGATCCTGTCTCAATGCCGCCGCACGTTCTGCCGACATTGTCGCTGCAAAGCCGCGTAATGCATGTTGATATGTATGCCCCACTTGCAGCCCATGTAGGCGTTGCATTTCCTCGGCTACGCGGTTGGGCTCTTCACGGTCACGCAAAATCACAATGTACGAATTTGGAATGACACCAGGCATGCCAGCATGGGTGACTTGGGTGTGTTGAGGCGTGTTGCCATATATCTGCGCCAGCCACACAACAAGGCTTACGATCACCACCTGCCAGATGCGTTTTGTCTTCATATGTCCCTCCTGTGTATGTCCTTGGCCGGATGCTTGTCAGTTTATTGAAAGCGGCGTGCATTTCCATAGGAAAGAACCATCTCATGCGGGGAAGGGCTTTGGTCCAATATGCCACCATTGTTTTTGGTGAAAAGAAGCAGCAAAACAAGGAATATTTTGCGCGAAAAAGCCTATCGCGTGTTGAAACAGGTCTAATATTCGGGGAGTCCTGGGAGAAAAGGGCGCTTGCCGTGTGCCCAAAGGCACAATATAATCGCCCGTGCTCAACCAGTACAACCGACGTGAACACAAAGACGTGTTCAGAGAGAAAGGAGCGTGAACGATGATTGTCAACAGTGTATCCGAATTGCTGAAACAGCTCGATGGCGTCGTGCAGGTAGATGGAAATCAGGTGACGGTCCTCGACGAAGCTGCCCTTCCCCAAAAAGCCGAATTGCTCGCCTGGAATGCTGTTTTTGCGGATGGCCTGGTGCGTGACTACACCCGCTGGTTGTTGTGGGAACTCGGATTGGCGGTTGGCATTTTGCCCGCCTCGATCCACGACCTGTATATGGCGCGTGGACGTGGGGATGTGCCCACCAACTTTACCGTGCCCGCTATGAACATCCGCGGCATGACCTTCAACACGGCACGTGCTGCCTTCCGCGCGGCCACCAACCTGAACGTTGGAGCCTTGATTTTCGAAATTGCCCGCAGCGAAATTGGCTACACGGACCAACGCCCTGCCGAGTACATCTCGGTCTTGATTGCAGCGGCGCTGGCGGAAGGGTGGCGGGGGCCGCTCTTTGTCCAGGGTGACCACTTCCAGGTGAGCGCCAAAGGGTACAAAAATGACCCTGAACGCGAAGTCAATGCCGTCAAGCAACTCATCGAAGAAGCCATCCAAGCTGGGTTTTACAACATCGACATTGACACGTCCACCCTCGTTGATCTGAGCAAACCCACGCTCGACGAACAACAACGCCTGAACTACGAACTGTGCGCCAATCTAACCATCTTCACCCGCTCGTTGGAACCACAAGGCGTGACGGTCTCGTTGGGTGGTGAAATCGGCGAAGTTGGCGGCAAGAACTCCACCCCCGAAGAACTGGACGCTTTCATGGAAGGCTATACACGCACCCTGGCCGCGCACAACGCCGATATGCCCGGCATCAGCAAAATCAGTGTACAAACTGGCACCAGCCACGGTGGTGTGGTGCTGCCCGATGGGACGCTGGCGCAAGTCAAGGTGGACTTCGATACGTTGGCTGCGCTCAGCCGCCGCGCACGCGAAAAGTGGGGCATCGGTGGCGCTGTGCAACACGGGGCTTCGACCTTGCCCGATGAAGCCTTTGGCAAATTCCCCGAATGCGAAACACTCGAAATCCACCTGGCAACGGGCTTCCAGAACATCATTTACGACCTTGCACCGTCGGACTTCGTGGCCGACGTGTACGAGTTCATCAAGGCGAACTTTGCGAATGAGTGGAAAGAGGGGCAGACCGAAGAGCAATTCCTCTACAAGACGCGCAAGAAGGCATTTGGCCCGCTCAAGCGTCAGTGGTGGGAATTGCCTTCCGACGTGCAGGCCGCTATGCGCGACGCGCTGGAGAAGAAGTTTGCATTCTTGTTCGAACGCCTGAATGTGCAGAAGACGACCGATTTGGTGGCACAAGTGGTGAAACCTGTGGTGGCGCATCGCCCTGCTCCTACAACGGCACAAGCCGAGACCGACCTCGAAATTGCTTCGGACTTGTCGGACTGATTGATTTGCCCATACAAAAAGCGGTGGCTTTCGGGCCACCGCTTTTTTTCTACGGTTGATAGCCCTTCAAATTTTGCGAATCGCTTCGCGGTATTGCTCAGCTGCTTCGCGTAGACGCCCTAGACGGCGGTACACGTCTCCCAATAACTGGTGGGGTTGTGGTCCAGTCTTGCCCGTATTGACCCATTGCAACAATGCTTCTGCCAGTGCTTCGTCCTGCCCACCCTCGCGATATACTCGCTGGAAAATACGCAAGGCATCGCGTTCGTTGCCTTGTTGAGCCAACTGCAGGGCTTCCATCAACTCTGGGCTGAATGTGCCTTCGATTGCCCAAGTAGGAGCTTCGGCTTCTGCCGTTTGTGGTTCAGGTGGTGTTTCGGTGATGCCCTCTGGTTCGGCAGGGCTTTCCTCTGATTCGGCCAGGTCGCCCAGCCAGCCCGCATGCCCACGTTCGTGAACATCTTCTTCCGCCGCTTGCGCTTTTTCGGCTGCTGGGGGTGCCTCGGCTTCGGTGGATGGGGGCGTGGGCGCGGGAAGGGTCTCCAGCAGAGCGTCGGTGGCTTGGCGCAACGTGGTACGCCAGTCGGTGGTGGGCGCTTCGGGCGCGACGGGTTCGGGTTCGGCGGGTACTTCCTCGGCTGCTGGGGGCGCCTCGGCTTCGGTGGATGGGGGCGTGGGCGCGGGAAGGGTGTCCAGCAGAGCGTCGGTGGCTTGGCGCAACGTGGTGCGCCAGTCGGTGGTGGGCGCTTCGGGCGCGATGGGTTCGGGTTCGGCGGGTACTTCCTCGGCTGCTGGGGGCGCCTCGGCTTCGGTGGATGGGGGCGTGGGC